>CBIHPQ010000041.1:0-23092 GCA_966211825.1 uncultured Dyadobacter sp.
AGTGTGCAGCAGATCGACATCCCGCAGTTGCAGGCGCAGTTGAAAGCAGATCCGCTCGTAAACGGCAAAACGCCTGAAATCCTCGTCGATAACGAGGATAGCAAACATGTTTCTGTAAAAGGAAACTGGGAGCCGGTCAAAAAGGGTGGTTATGGTCCCTCATTTTTAGCTACTCCTGAAAGCGATAAAAATGGTGGCTCGGTGACTTTTACTCCTGAAATACCGGTTTCGGGCGCTTACCAGATCTACGTCTATTTCCCGAAAGTGGCCAAGCCAGCTTCCGAAATGAAGCTTTCTGTCAAATCGGGGAGCGAAACCAAGAGTATCTCCGTGCGCGAAAAGGACATTGTGGTCGAAGGTCAGACGTCGGGAGAATGGTTTAGCCTGGGCAAATTCAATTTGCCCAAAGGGAATGCTTCGACGGTGAACATTTCGTCGGAAGGAGCCCCGGGCGCCGTGGTAGCCGATGCCGTGCTGTTTGTACCCGATTCTAAATAATTATAGTGTCGGCCGTCGGCGGTCGATCATCCGTACGCAGTCTTTAATCCTAAATCAGATATTTAATGAAAAAATTACGCTTACTGTTTGCATTCGTCATTTCGCAGGTCACTTTCCCGGCCGCATTTGCCCAGTCGTACGAAGCCGACGTGATTGTTTACGGGGGCACTTGTGCGGCAGTTACGGCTGCGGTGCAGGTGGTCAAATCCGGAAAAACAGTGCTGGTAGTTTCGCCCGACAAGCATTTGGGGGGGCTTTCGTCCGGCGGCCTTGGCTTTACCGATACCGGCAACAAATCGGTGATCGGCGGGCTCGCACGTGAATTTTACCACCGCGTTTACCAGCATTATGACAAGCCTGAAGGCTGGCATTGGCAGAAGAAAGATGAATATGGCAACAAAGGACAGGGAACCGTAGCGATGGACGGAGCGGAGCGCACCATGTGGATCTTCGAGCCGCACGTCGCCGAGCAGGTGTTTGAGGATTTTGTCAAAGAAAACAATATCCGGATTTACCGCGACGAATGGCTCGACCGCGGGCAAAGCGGTGTTCAAAAGAACAATGGCCGCATTGCTTCATTCAAGACATTGAGTGGCAAGACATTCAAAGGCAAAATGTTCATCGACGCCACCTATGAGGGCGATTTGATGGCCGCTGCCGGTGTTAAATACCACGTGGGCCGGGAAGCCAACAGTGTTTACAATGAAGAATGGAACGGTGTTCAGGCGGGCGTTTTCCAGCACAGGCATTATTTCGCCCAGAATATCAGCCCTTATAAAGTAGAAGGCGATCCCAAAAGCGGGTTGCTGCCTTACGTTACAGCCGAGAAAATAGGCAGGAATGGCGAAGGCGACAACAAAATCCAGGCCTACTGCTTCCGCATGTGCCTCTCGTCGCATCCGGATAACCGCATTCCGTTCGCCAAACCGGAAGGTTACGACCCTGCCAAATACGAGCTGCTTGCCCGCGTGTACAAGGCCGGCTGGACTGAAACTTTCGACAAATACGACCCGATCCCCAACCGCAAAACGGATACCAACAACCACGGCCCGTTCAGCACCGACTTCATCGGCCAGAACTACGACTACCCCGACGCCTCCTACGAACGCCGCAAGGAGATCATCAAAGAACACGAACTGTACCAGAAGGGCCTCATGTATTTCCTGACGAACGATCAGGCCGTACCAGCCGACGTGCGCACCAAAATGAGCGAATGGGGCCTGCCCAAGGACGAGTTCAAGGACAACGGCGGCTGGCCGCATCAGATTTACGTCCGCGAAGCACGGCGAATGCTCGGCCACGGCGTAATGACCGAGAACGAGACGTTGAGCAAAAAAGCGGTAGCACAGTCGGTGGGGATGGGATCCTACTCGCTCGATGCGCACAATGCGCAGCGTTACGTGAAGGAAGATGGTTTCGTGCAAAATGAGGGGGATATCGGCGTGCATCCCAAAGCGCCGTACAGCATTTCTTACGGAGCTATTATCCCTAAAAAAGCAGAATGCGAAAACCTGCTGGTGCCGGTCTGCGTTTCGGCTTCGCACATTGCCTATGGGTCTATCCGCATGGAGCCGGTGTTCATGATCCTCGGCCAGAGCGCGGCCACGGCGGCGGTACAGGCCATTGATGGCAAATTGGCCGTGCAGGATGTGGATTATGCCAAATTGAAGGAACAACTCCTGAAAGACAAGCAGAAACTGGAACTCTGAGGCGGAACGACCGGTCACTCACTCGGCCTACCGGTCACTCGGTAATATGCCGGGATGGAAACAGGGTAGTTTAATTTCGTGATTATTTATCACTAAAAAAGACAACCATGAAAACTCCATCCATGAAAAATCTGGCCAATTACCTGATGTTATTTGTGTTCGCGGCAGCAATGCTGGCGTGTAGCAAAGACTCCGACGATCCGACACCCGAGACACCCGCCGGCAATGCCGTAGAAGGTACCTGGAAAATCAAGGCTATGAATGTCGACCCCGCCCAGAACGGCATTGCCGACGTACTCGCCTATTTTGAAGCGCTGACAGAGAAGAAATGCCTGTCGGAAACTGAGATTACTTTCAAGGGCAACGGCACGATCGGCGCGAAAGTACCGATCGGCTGCGACGACATCGTCGACCAGGCCGATGTGGTAGATGACGCCTCGAAATGGGCGGTTAAAGACAAGAAAATAGTCCTCACCGAAGGCTCCGACGTTACCGAGTTCGACCTGGAAACCAGCGGGAACGAAATGAAATGGTCGAGTATGGAGGAAGAAGACGGCGTCAAATACAAGATAACCATCGTATTCAGGAAAATATAGAACTATGAAAACCAGAGAAAGTCAAGTTCAGCAAAACAAAACTTTCTCTTTAAATTTTATTAATTTACCAACGAATAGCCGGGCGTATGTCCGGCTATTTGCATAATATTGCACGTTATTCCGATGAAACCCATACAACATCAAATGTCATCCGCCACAGCTACGCGCTCAGATGCTTCCTACCTTTTCAGTGCTCCCGTCATAGTCGCTGCCCTTGGTTACTTCGTAGATATTTATGATCTGCTCCTTTTCGGCATCGTCCGCCTGCCGAGCCTGGCTGCGCTGGGGCTTTCCGACGCGGATATTTCCGTCACCGGCGCCAGCATTCTCAACTGGCAGATGACCGGCCTTTTAATCGGCGGCATTCTGTGGGGTGTTTTAGGCGATAAGAAAGGGCGTTTATCGGTACTTTTCGGGTCCATTATCACTTATTCCCTGGCCAATATCGCCTGCGGTTTTGTGCAGGACGTTACGGTTTACAAGTTACTACGTTTTGTTGCGGGCATCGGTCTGGCGGGTGAGCTGGGCGCAGGTATTACCCTGGTTTCCGAAATCCTTCCCAAGCAGTTGCGTGCCATTGGCACTTCCCTCGTGGCGGGCATTGGTTTGCTGGGAGCGGTGGTAGCCTATTTTACGGTAGAGTTTTTCGACTGGCGCTATGCTTATTTCATCGGCGGCGGATTGGGTATTTCGTTGCTTCTCCTTCGGATCGGGGTGTTTGAATCAGGTATTTTCAAGGATATCAAAGACCAGAAACACGTCGAAAAAGGCAACTTTTTTGCATTATTCAATAATAAAGACAGGCTGAGCAGATACCTGAAATGTATTGGTATCGGCCTGCCTACCTGGTTTGTGATCGGTATCCTGGCCACGTTCAGCAATGAATTCGGAAAAGCGCTGGGCATTGAAGAGCCTATTAAACCGGGGCTTTCCATTATGTGGTGCTATGTCGGCCTTTCGGTGGGCGACCTTTGCAGCGGATTTATCAGCCACTGGCTCGAATCGCGCAAGAAGGCCGTCTTTTACCTGATGATATTTACGCTGATATGCAGCATGGTATACCTCTTTGCAGGCATCAAATCGGCTTCATTTTTCTACACGGTTGCTACCCTGCTCGGTTTCGGGATCGGTTACTGGGCCATGTTCGTGACCATCGGCGCCGAGCAGTTCGGGACTAACCTGCGCGCTACGGCCGCAACCACCGTGCCCAACATGGTGCGCGGAACGGTAGTGGGAATGACTACATTATTTGCTATTTTTAAAGGTTCTTTCACAGTCATCCAGGCCGGGGCATTGGTAGGGGTCATCTGTTTCGCGATAGGCCTGTACTGTATCCTGACTATCCCTGAAACGCACGGCCGCGATCTGGACTTTTTGGAAGAGTGACGCGCTTTGGTCAGGTGTGGTCAAGTTTGGTCATGAATGGTCAAGTTTGGTCAGGAATAGTCAAGCGTGGTCAGGAATCGTCAGTTTTAGTCATGCCTGATCATAGGCAAAGTGAGAGGAAAACTTTACATTGTTTTAGTAAATGACAATCCCCGAAAATGAATGACAATTTCCTGACAATAAATGACTAACAATGACAATCCCTGACAATAAATGACAAAAATAAAGATCGATAATATTTACAAATACCACGTTAAAACAAAAAGAAGATGGAAAGACGCGTAGCGCTTAAAAGCATGGCAGCTGCCATGGGCGCCATGGCGGGTTTGCCTTCCTGGGCATCCGGTTGGAACAAGAGTGTGGTGGCAAAAGGACGGTTGCTTCCGGCAGACCAATCCAAAAATCTTACGATGATCGTCGAGACCATTATCCCGAAAACCGATACACCGGGCGCGGGAGAATTGGGAGTTGGTGATTTTGTTCAGAAAATGGTAAAAGACTGCTACGATACCAAAGCACAGGCAAGCCTGGCGAGCGGCGTTTCGAATGTTGATGAGCAGAGCGTTCAGCGGTTCGGGAAGTCGTTCGCGGACGCAAGCAAGGAACAGCGCCTGCAACTACTTTCTGACATTGAAAAGGGCAGTGACGCAGCACAGAAAGGATTTTTCAGTATGGTCAAAAACCTCACGATCCAGGGCTACATGACGTCCGAATACGTGATGACCAACATTACCCATTACGAAATGGTACCCGCCCGCTATCATGGGTGTGTACCTGTTGTTAAAGGATGAAAGGGAGTAAGGATGAAAGGGAGGAGAGGGAAGGAATATTCCTCCCCTTCCTCCATTCTCCCCTTCCTCCATTCTCCCTTTCCTCCGTATTTCATTAAACCGAACTATGGCAAATTTTAATATTGATAGTAAAAAAGCCCGCACCTATGATGCCATTGTGATTGGCTCGGGGATCAGCGGGGGGTGGTCGGCGAAGGAGCTGACTGAAAAAGGATTGAAAACCCTCGTACTGGAACGTGGCCGGGATGTACAGCATATCAAGGATTACCCCACCACGAACATGATGCCGTGGGAATTCGAGCACCGCGAGCGCCTTCCCAAAGAAATTGCCGACGCGAACCCTATTGCGGCGCGTTGCTATAACTTCAAGGAGTCGTCGATGCACTTTTTCGCGAAGGACAATGAGCATCCCTATATTCAGGAGAAGCCTTTCGACTGGCTGAGAGGATATCAGGTGGGTGGAAAGTCGCTGCTTTGGGCACGGCAGACGCAGCGTTGGAGCAAGTACGATTTCGAAGGCCCTGCAAGGGATAAATTCGCCGTGGAATGGCCAATCGGCTACGACGACCTGGCGCCCTGGTACAGCCACGTGGAGAAATTCGCAGGCATAACCGGCAACAAGGACGGCATCGATTCATTGCCCGATGGCGAGTTCCTGCCGCCGCACGAACTCAACTGCGTCGAAAAGTATTTCAAAGAACAGGTAGGAAAGCAATATAAGGACCGCCATATCATCATCGGCCGTGCGGCGCACATTACCGAGCCGCAGCAGATCCACCTCGATCAGGGGCGTGCGAAATGCCAGCACCGTACGATTTGCGAGCGCGGGTGTCCGTTCGGAGGATATTTCAGCAGCAATGCATCCACTATTCCGTGGGCGATGAAAACGGGTAATATGACGCTTCGTCCGCATTCGGTCGTGCATTCGATCATTTATGACGATAAGAAACAAAAAGCCTCGGGCGTGCGCGTGATCGATGCCAATACCAAGCAAATGATCGAGTTCTATGCCGACATTATCTTCCTGAATGCGGCTGCACTCAACTCGAACCTCGTATTGATGAACTCGGTATCCAGCCGCTTCCCGAATGGGCTCGGCAACGATAGCGGAGTGTTGGGTAAATACGTTGCATTCCACAATTACCGTGCAACCGTTTCCGGCGAATACGAAGGCTTCCTCGATTCGACCACGGATGGCCGCCGGCCGAACAGTGGTTATATCCCGCGTTTCCGTAACGTTTACAAGCAGGAAACCGACTTTTTACGCGGGTATGCAGCCGGTTTCGGTGCCAACCGCAATACTTACAACGACCGTGACGGATTGGGCGATTCCCTGAAAGCAGGCTTGCACGAAACCAAATACGGCAATTGGAGCGTTGGCTCGCACATGATGGGCGAGACGATCCCGAAAGAAAGCAACTACGTGGCCCTCGACAAGAATGAAAAGGACCCGTTTGGAATGCCTAAAATGAGGATCTCCGTCGATTACGACGACAACGACGAGAAGATGATCAAGGATTATATGGAGCAGGTGAGCGAGATGTTTACCAAAGCCGGCTTCACCAACATCAGAACGAACGACAACCACCGCAATCCAGGCAACGACATCCACGAAATGGGTGGCGCGCGCATGGGTAAGGATCCGAAGACGTCGCTGCTCAACAAATGGAACCAGCTGCACCACTGCAAGAACGTGTTTGTGACAGACGGCGCCTGTATGACCTCGACCTCGACACAGAACCCGTCGCTGACCTATATGGCGCTTTCGGCCCGGGCGGTCGACTACGCTGTGAAGCAGAGCAAAGCGAAGAATTTGTAACCATTTATTGCCTTTTGAGGCAAATGGCCGCTATCCGACCGGGTAGCGGCTTTTTTCATGCCCTGCGGATTTGGATTCAGATATAATAAAAAAAAGTTTTAGTTTTTTTAAATCAAGGGTAAGGGATTTTAAGTGCAAGAAAGTCTTTTAATTATTACATATGAACAGAAACTCAATGCACGATCCTTTGCTTAACCCGGAAACGAAGCGCCCTGGACCATTTGTGTCGCCCGCACACGAAGGCAAGGCCCCCGTAAGTGAGATTGATTCTGCTACATTCCTTAAATCGGCTTTTGAGCAAAATCCGGGAAAAGGTCTGGAATTACTGTTCAAGCGGTACTATAACCCGCTTTGCAGTCATGCAGTACGGTTTGTGTATTCCAAACAGATCGCCGAGGACCTGGTGAGCGAAGTCTTCTTCCAGTTCTACCGCACGAAGGCTTACGAGAACATCACGACCTCGTACACGAGCTATCTGTTCCGCTCGGTGCGCAACGAGTGCTACACGTATATGCGCCGGGAGTTCGGCAAAACCGACTCGCTGGAAATGAACGAGGAGCATTCGATATCTACGTACCACCAGCAGCCTGATGCGGAAATCCATTATAATAACCTCTTCCTGAAAGTGAATGAAGTGATCGCGCGGCTGCCGATGCAATGCCAGAAGGTATTTCTGCTGAGCCGTTTCGAGAACAAAAAATACCATGAAATAGCGGATGAGCTGCACATTTCGCCCAAAACCGTAGAAGTACACATCTCCAAAGCATTGAAACATCTTCGCTCGGCATTGCACGGCGAATGGATGATCTCCCTCTGCTTTGCCATTTTGAATATCCTCTGAAACCTGGCTCAAAGGCCCGGTCTGGAATGTCCGCCCCGCGGGCCTCGTCAACGTTGTAAACCGAACAAAAATGGAAAAAACTATATCGAAATATACGCTTTTCGAGTACCTGGCCGGGCGCGCCAATCCACTCGAAAGGCAGCTTGTGGAAGAATGGATCGTTCAGCAGCAGCATGCCGAGACGTTTCACCGTTGGCTGCTGGAATATGAAACGAAATCGCCCCAATTTCTTCCCGACGAGGACGCTGCGCTTGTAAACCTGCTGCACCGCATCAACTCGACGATGGAAGAAATGGAGGACGGTAGGAAGGAGGAAGGGGAGGAAGAAGCAGAACGTGTTCCTTCCTGGTTTGGGAACCGGGGTAGCCGGTTCTGGCTTGCGGCGGCTTCGGTGACATTGCTGGTGAGTTGCGGCTGGTGGTTTCGCGAACCGATACAATACAAGTCGTACCAAACCGCTTACGGGCAGACTACCGACGTGTATCTCGAAGACGGAAGCCGCGTAGCATTGAATTCGAATTCCAAATTGAAGGTGCCCCGGCTGGGTTTCTGGGGCGATGTGCGTGAAGTGGCCCTGGAAGGTGAGGCAGAATTTTCGGTAAGCCATACCATTGATCACAAGCGTTTTGTGGTCAAAACCTCGGAGAAATTCCAGGTGGAGGTGCTGGGTACCACATTCTCTGTTTTTGCCCGGCCAAGAGGCACGAAAGTAGCGTTGAAATCCGGCAGCGTGCGCATCGACTACTCGCAGAACGACGAGCGCCGGGAGGTAATGATGGAGCCGGGCGACCTGGCATTTCTCGATCACCAGGGCGCAGTGCAGCTGGAAAGACAGCAGGATATCAAAACATTTGCTCCCTGGACCGAACAACGCTATGTGTTCAACGGGACGCCTGTGAAGGAAATACTCGCAATGATGGAGGAGAATTTCGGGCAGAAGGTAAGCCTTTCGGATTCCAACATCGCACAGCGGTCGATTACGGGCAACTTCAAGACCAAAAATGCAGAAGAACTTTTGAAGACGATCTCGGAAGTGCTCGATCTCAGGGTCGAGCAAAATGGCGCTACAATCCTTTTAACGAACAATTAATTTTCCAAACCACTTATTTTATGAATCTAACGCTATCAGCCAAGCAATGGGTGGCGATCGGGATTGTGTTGATGACGCAATCGTCCCGGGTCGTGCATTCACAGGTCATTGCATTTGCGTCGATGCCGTCGAAGCAGCACACTTCGATCGGTCAGGAAATGAAGCTTAAAAACGTGTTGCTGGATCTTCAAAGGCATTACGGGGTGGAGATTATCTTTGAAGACCGTCTGGTAGGTTCCGTGAATGTAGCATCCAGCAGCCTGGATTTCAACCAGCCGATCGAGAAAAACCTCGATGTGCTGCTGCGTCAGAACGGTCTGAAATATAAAAAGACAAGAAAGAACACTTTCGTCATTACGGAAGGCAAAGCAAAGGAAGGAACGCCGGTGAGGGACGGCAAGGACGAGGCGATGGTGCTGCCGGAGGGACAGATGATCCAGGAAAACCTCAACGCACCGGGGCAGGTAACCCAGGCGGCCGTTGACCGGACGATCAAAGGAACCGTGTCCGACGAAAAAGGTGCGACGCTCCCGGGCGTGAGCGTGGTGTTGAAAGGTACCCAGCGCGGGACTTCCACCGGCGCCGTGGGCGATTTCAGCCTCGATATTCCCGATGGCGGCCAGCCGGTACTGGTTTTTAGTTTTGTAGGCTACAAATCGCAGGAGGTGTCAGTGGGAAACCAATCGGCGCTGACGGTCAACCTGGCGCCTGACGAAAACGCATTGGAAGAAGTAGTGGTAGTGGGGTATGGTACTGTTAAAAAATCCGACCTTACCGGTGCCGTGGGTACGCTTAAAGCGGAAGTTTTGCAGGAACGCCCGGCTTCTTCGCTTAACCAGGGGCTATCGGGCCGCATTACGGGGGTGAACGTGTCGTCCAACTCGGGTCGCCCGGGTGGCCGCGCCAACATACGCATTCGGGGAGCCAGCTCCATCAGCGTTTCCAATAACCCGCTTTATGTCATCGATGGGGTGATCCTGAACGCCTTTGACCTTCAAAACGGCAGTACACCGATCGATTACCTTAACCCGAACGATATTGCGTCCATCGAGGTTTTGAAGGACGCATCTTCAACGGCTATCTACGGTGCCCGGGGTGCCAACGGGGTCATACTCGTGACTACCAAGCGCGGCACATCCGGGGGCGGAAAAGTTACTTATGATACCGATTTCAGTATCGGCGTGGCTCCCCGCAAGTTACCTGTATTGAATTCAAAGGAATTCTTGCAAGTGGAGGAAACCCTTTATGCCAATGCAGCCAAATACGATCCCGTAGGTTGGGCTACCGGTACCAAATACACCGATCCAAAGCTGAAACGCACTAATCCTTTGCTTTTCGATTCGAACGGCAATCCTTTGTACGACACCGACTGGCAGAAGGAAACCTTCCAGAAAGCATTTACCCAAAATCACCAGCTGGGTTTCACGGGAGGAAATGAAAAAGGCAGCTTCGGCGCATTCCTGAATTACCGTAATGAGAATGGTATCATTAAGGAGTCCTGGCAGAAACGTTTCTCAGGCCGTTTTGTATTTGATTCCCAAATCAAAAGCTGGCTGAAAGTCGGTGGTACGCTCGGTTACACCGATCAGAATGAAAAGCAGATCGACCAGTTGGGCGGCGGCGGTATCACCGCGATGCGCCAGGTGCTGGAAGCATTGCCGATCATCCCGGTGAAATACCCCGACGGCAAATGGGCCAGCAACCGCGATTATCCGGGTATGGAAGGCGGCGACAGCCCGTTGCGGGTCGTGAACGAGCGTCTTTTCTATCTGAAAACACAAACGATGCTGGGTAATATTTATGCCAATATCCGCCTGGCGGATGGTTTGGAGCTGCGCTCAACGGTGGGTACCAATGTCATCAACCAGCGTAACGATTACTTCGCTGCGCCGGGCTTGCAGTACATTACCAGCAATGGCGAAGCCTGGGTGAACAGTAACCGGTTCAATTCCTGGCAGTTTGAAAACTACCTGACCTATTTCAGAGACTTCGGCAAAATCCACTCGATCAATGCGATGGTCGGTTTGTCGTGGCAGCATGTCGACAGGTTCGACAACCAGGCACGCAGCCAGAACTTTACAGATACGTATTTCCAATATAACAATCTCTCTGCGGGCGCCATTGCTGTGGCCCCTACCTCCAATGCCCAGGCGTACGGTCTGAATTCCTATTTCGCCAGGATCAATTACGGCCTGATGAACAAGTACCTCGTGACATTCACAGGTCGTATGGATGGTTCGTCCAAGTTTGGTGCGGCTAACCGTTATGCATTCTTCCCATCGGCGGCCTTGGCATGGCGGGTGAACGAAGAGGAGTTCCTGAAAAATTCCGCGTCGATCTCCAACCTGAAAATCCGTGCGAGCTACGGCGCTACCGGTAACTCCGAAATTCCTGCCTACCGCGCATTGGCGGGGCTGGCCAGCTCCGACGTCATCTTTGGCGGCACCCGTAACATCGGTATCGGTGTGGGAAGGATGTCGAATTCGAACCTGCAATGGGAAAAAACACAGCAAGTTGATTTTGGTTTAGAATTGGGATTGTTCCAGAACCGCATCAGCCTGGAACTCGACCTTTATCGCAGAAAGGTGAACGAAATGTTGCTGGATGCGCCAATTCCATCGAGCAGCGGCTACACGAGCATCTTTACCAACGTCGGCAGTATGGAAAACAAAGGGTTTGAATTTGCAGTGAACTCAACCAATATCAAGGCAGGTGACTTCTCATGGAGCACGACATTCAATATTTCTGTCAATAAAAACAAAGTATTGGCGCTCTCCGGCGGCAGCGATATCTTCTCGGGTGCTACGGTTATCCGTGTGGGCGAACCGGTGGGTTCATTCTTCGGACGTGTACACCAGGGCACCTGGTCGACTGCGGAAGCCGAGCAGGCCAAAAAATACAATATGCTGCCGGGCGACGTGAAATATGCGGACCTGAACAACGATGGCACGATCAATGACAATGACCGTACGATCATCGGTAAAGGTATCCCCGATGGGTTCGGTACATTCCTGAACACATTCAGCTATAAGCAATGGTCATTGACCGTCGATTTGCAATACATGTACGGCAACGACGTGCTCGACAGGAGTATTCACTCTGCTGAGGACCGCCAGGGTATCGCCAACAGCTACAAAACGGTGCTGAATGCGTGGACAGAAACCAACCAGAATACGCCGATCGCGCAGGTTCGTCCTATCAATGCATACTACACGACCAACAACGACAGCCACAAAGTGACCGACGCATCGTTCATCCGCGGCCGTAACCTGTTGCTGGCCTATGTTTTCCCGGCCAGTGTGGTTTCGAAAATGAAGCTGGAGCGTCTGAGAGCTTATGCATCCGTTCAGAACTTCTTTGTATCGACCAAGTACAAAGGTTACGACCCGGAAGTTTCGAACTCCGGATCGCCTTTCGACCAGGGATTTGGTTTGTATGACTATCCTAAGCCAAGAGTATTTATGGTCGGCTTGAATATCGGTTTATAACAATATTGACTCTTAGCGAAAACAACAATGACACTCATATCAAAGAAAATCGGATTGCTCGCAATGCTGAGCTTATTCGGAGCGACAAGCTGCTCAGACTTCCTGGACGAGTCCGATCCCAGCAACTTCACCGAAGAGAACTACTTCACGCGGCCGGAGCACGCGAGGAGCTCTGTAAATGCTATCTATTTTCCATTGCGAGAACCCATGGTGAGCGGTTTCGGCGGAGGAACATGGATGATGACCGAGTTCGCCACCGGTTTGGCCGGAACTGACCTGGGGCAGGCTGTGAACAACTATTTTATCAAGGATTTGCGGAATACCTCCGACAATTCCTATGGCCAGACGTATTGGACCCAGTATTACAAAGGGATTGCTGGCGCCAACCTGTCGCTTGCCAGGATACCCGGCATTGCCATGGATGCAGCCGAAATGAAGAAGGTGCTGGGTGAAGCTTATTTCCTCCGCGCATTCTATTATTTTCAACTGGTGCAGATGTTCGGTAATATTCCGCTGATCACTGAGCCTGTGAACCTGCAATCGGACCAGCTGCGTCCATCTGCCGCCACGCCGGAAGCTATTTATAATCAGATCGTGGAGGATTTGAAGGCTGCCGAAGCATCGGGCCTTCCGATGACCGAAAATAGCGGTAAGGTCACGCTGGGCGCTGTGAAATCGCTGCTGGCCAAGGTATATCTTACCATGGCAGGTCATCCACTGCAAAAAGGTGCCGCGTACTATGATCTGGCTGCGAAAAAAGCAGAGGAAGTGATCGATTCAAAGCAATTCAAGCTGTTTACAACCTATGACGATCTGCATAACCCTGCCAAGAAGAATGTTGAGGAGAATATTTTCATGATCCAGTACAAAACCGGTTTGATCGCTAGCGGCTGGCAGGTTTCTATTATTCCGTACAACAAAAACATCTCGGCCTATTCCGATGAAACGGGCGGGATTTATGCTACGGGTGATTTTGTGAAGTCATATGAGCCGAATGACCTCCGCGTGAAAGAAAAGCAGTTCTTCTTTACCAAATTCACCAATGAAAGCGACCGCAACAAGGTGGTGGATCTTGGCGGCTATTTTATCTATAAGCATTTTGATAATGTAGCACAGACAAGCTCGGCAAACAGTGATCTGAACTGGCCGGTAATCCGCTATGCCGACGTGTTGCTGATCTACGCAGAAGCATCCAACGAAGTAGGAGGACCATCGGCCAAAGCTTACGAGGCTGTCAATGCGATCCGTACCCGTGCGGAGTTGCCTGCATTGGCCGGGCTTACCAAGGACACCTTCCGCGAGGCGGTGTGGAGAGAGCGCTGGCATGAGCTGTGTTTCGAAAATATCACCTGGTTTGATATGGCGCGTTTGCGGAAAGCTTTCAATGTGACCACGAAGAAGTTTGATAACTACGTTGGCCACAAGTTTTCTTACGGTCCTACATTGACCGACCGCGAATTGCTTTTCCCTATTCCTACTGCCGAAATACGTAACAATACGAATCTGGATCAGAACAAAGGATATTAGCAGAACAGGTTAATCATTAAACTTAGTCAGTTTAATATAGTATCAAAAAACGCCGCCGGATTTTCCGGCGGCGTTTTTGCATTATTACTAATCTGATGAATAACTACCTGTTAACCATAATCTTCGAGCTCTCGACCTTGCCATTCGCCCGGCTGATCTCGACCAGGTACATCCCCGCTGCCACATTGCGCAGGCTGATCATCGCGGTAGGCATGTTGCCGGAGTCGTAGATGGTCCTGCCGAGCATGTCGTAGATGCGGACCTGTTTCACCTGGTTCCAGTGGGTGGTCGTGATCTTCATGTGATCGCTCACCGGGTTAGGATACAGAGTGGTCACTACTTCCGAACCGAAATTGAGGTTGACAATGCGGCTGTATGCGAAAGTCTCGTCTCTATCGACCATTTTCAGGCGGTAGAAATTCTGGCCTTCGGCCGGCCCGTCGTGGCGGAAAGAGTAAGTGCGTTTGACGGTACTTTCGCCATTGGAAGCCAGCGTGCCGACAATGCCCCAGGTTTTTCCATCTGTGCTGTGCTGGATGTCGAAGCGGTCGCTATTGGTTTCCTCCGAAGTAGCCCAGGTAAGCAATGCGCTGGTTTCTTCTTTTACACCATTAAATGAAATGAGTGTAACAGGCAGCGGATTGGATGAGCTACTGAGCGTCCAGGGCGAGAACTGGGTTACATTAAACGCCGAGGTCGTGTACAGGTCTCCGCTGAGCGAAGCAGTGAACGCATCGGTCTTCTTCTCCCACAATGTTCCGTTAAAGCGGTAGCCATACAGGGTTCCGGCGGTCTGTCCATTCAGGAACGTGCTCAGGAAGCTCAGCTTTACGCCATTCCGTCCCGCGCTGGTATTTTGAGGGGTAATCGACCAGAGTACCTTGATCGCCCCTGCCGTGAAGGTTGGAGTGATGGGGCCGCTGGAAGTGGTCCGCTCGATGATCAGCGTGCCAAGGTCGGCTCCTGCCGGCAGGTTCACGCCGAGGAAGTTGACAGCCCCCGTGCCTACCGGACGGCTCAGCATGATCGCCTTGCCGAGAATGTGGCTGGATGCAATTTCTGGCTTGGTACCGGCGGTAATGTCGGCGGCGGTTGCCGAGAATGCGACGGGAACGTTCGTCGCATCGAGGATACCACTGGTGAAATGCAGTTTTCCATTAACAATAAATGGATAGATAGGGCCGCCCGCTGGGATCGCAAAGTCGCCGTCGATCTCTACAATGGCGTCTGCTTCGGTAGAAACAATCGCAGCGGTGTTATTTCCATTGCGGTCGATCGTCAGGTCGTCGCGGATGATCAGGTTCGAAGCGGTTGCACCCGTGGTAGTGCCCACACCAATGGCCGCCGTTGCTGCCGATGCCAGTTTGATGTTCGTAGCGCCCACAGCCGCCTGTGCATCTTTGCCAGTAACCGTTACACCGGCACTGCTGGCCCCGTTGATCACGACATTATTGGTCAGGGCTACCTTTACCGTCGCATTGTTGGTGTTGCTTGCATTGTCTTTGACCTCGATGCCGGTTTCCGGATCGTTGATCGTCACACCATCGACCGTGTAGGCACTGCTGGCGGCGTCGGAACCCGTGTTGTCGGGATAACCATCGAAGTTGTTGGCAAACACACCGCGTTTTACGCCGGAAACGGTTCCGCCTTTCACAGTTACCGTGTTCGACGGGTTATTCCACAGGTGGTAACCGTTGGAAATGCCCGTGAGACCGGTTATCGTGTTGTTTTCAATCACAGGTGAAACGCCGTTCTGTGTAGAGCTTATCATAATACCGTCGTTCAGCGTTGTGCCTGCGTACGCGGTGATCGTGTTGTTTTTGATCGAGAAATTGGAAGCATTCTGGTAGGTGAGGTTGTGCCAGATTCCCTTGCGTCTCGCTTCGATCGTGTTGGATTCGATAGCCCGGCTGTTACCAGGGTCGGCCTGAGAGAAGTTACCGGTTTGCACGCCTATGCGTACGGCGGTCATCACATTGTTGGTGACGCTCGCATACCCATTGTTGTACAGCAACACCCCGATCCCGTATTGCGCAGGCAGCAGGTTCGTGAACTTGTTGTCGCTCACCACGTTTCCGCTCGTAGCTGCCCCGCCGTTGGAGTCGTTGTAGATATCGATCCCCGCGTAGTTGAGGTTTTTGATAATATTGTTTTTAACCAACATACCTGTAACCCCGCCTGTTGCCGCGATACCTTCGGCTGCATTCACATCCGCAGGACCCATGGCTGCACCGCCGGAAATGCCCGCATTGTCGCCGTCGATCGTGAAACCGTCGATTTCAACACCAGTCAATGCGCCGTCAACCGATAGCATGATGCCATCCGACGAATTGTTCGTTGCAGGTACGACGATCGTTTCTGCATTGCGGCTGCCCGTGTTTGGATTGACACCCACATTGGCTCCGAGCAGCTTCACGGCCTTGTTTACTGTCACAGCCTCGGCATAAGTGCCTGCCTGCACATTGACATTCCAGCCGGTCTGTGCCGCGTCGACACCCCGCTGGATCTTGGGGGTAAGTGTGGCAGGTGTGAAACTGAGCGGTGTAACATAGGTATTGCCGGATTTGACGGTAGTAAAGCCGAGAACCGAATCATCGATTTTGTGGATGATTTTATCCTCAACTTTGTAAAGCGAGGCCAGCGACATTCCCGAAGCCGATTCCAGGCCCGAGCCTGCATCGAACTTGTTGTTACTTGCATCGACATTGCCCGACCATGGCGCCATCACAGTGATAGGCGCGGCTGTATTTCCGGTTTGTGCATCCATGGTAATGAAGTTGGCAAGCGTACCTGCAAATTCATTTTCGTTACCCGCGGTACCGATCAGGAAGGCGCCGAAAACGGGCGAGTCGTTGTCGTGGTTGTAGAATGCAAGTCCGGTTCCACCTGCCGCTCCCGATCCGTTGAATTTGTTATTTGTGAGGGTGGCGCTAACTTTTGGAGCATAAAAACCGCTCGACGAGCTGAATTCTTTCGTATTGACAGTCACGTGGCGGAAAATGGCCGAGCCTGCGAGCGGATTGAATGTGTTGTTATCGATCGTCACATTCTGTGCGTTTTCCAGGCTGATACCCCATTGATAGCCATTCAGCGTGTTGCCGCTTACGGTGATCGGCTTGTCGTTGTAGTTGTTTTTCAAACGAATTACACCCGTACCCGAAGCATTGGCAGCGACTCCTTCAAAGCTGTTGTTACTGATCGTCAGCCCGGTTGCAGAAGCATTCATTTCCGGGATTTCCACACCACCGCCTTTGAACTGGTTGTCGGTAATGGTTACAGCGCCGTTGCTGGCGAAGCGGACGATGATGTCGTGGCTGATCGTCAGCAGGTCGTTATTTGTGAATGTACCTGCGGCCTCGTCCGTAGCGATACCTGCGCGGAAACCGTCCGCACCTACGCCCGTCACCTTATTATGCCTGTAGATGATTTCGTTCACACCGCCTGTTGCGACACGGTAATTGGCTGGCCCGCCGTAGTTGACGCTCACCGCATTCCGGTCTCCATAAGCACCGGCCATTGCAGTGCCGTAAGCCTCAATCAGGTTGTTTGTCACGGTGATCTTGTCAATGCCCGCACCGGTGGCCACGATCGCACTTTTCAGCTTGGCCATATCGACCTTGAAATTCAGGTTGTCGACCACTACATTGTCGGCTGAAATATCGAAGATCGTCGGTTTACCGGAAGGTGTACCTGTGAAATTGATTTGCGGGCGGGTTGCGGTAGCGCTCTGGATCGTCACAGATTTGTTGACGATCACCTGTTCATCGAAAATACCTTCGCCTACTTTGAGCACATGGCTGTCGAGCGTTTTGGTGCTCGCAACGGCTGCATTGATCGAACAGAAGGTGGTACCGGTATTGATGTTGATCACAAACCCGGCGACGGCATTGTAGAACACATCGCGAACAGGATTACCCGTGTTACCGCTCACTTCGATTCCGCAGGAGTAAGGCGCATTGCCGCGTCCGAAGAACTGGTCGTTCAGGTTGCTCTGATCACCGTCCGTCGTAGCGTAAGCCGTGTAGGGCAAATGTCCTGACTGGCGCTGTACATCGACTTCGTTACCTGAAACCGGGTTGTTGATCACCTTATGATTGGTGCCTTCGACCACAATCCCGAAGCCTTCGCTGGTGCTAGGCTGGGTAAAGCCGGTGACGGTGTTGCCGGTTACAACCACACCGGTCGGAACGTCCACGTTGCCATTTGACTCGATCACGCCACGGCGATACACCGCGATGCCCGCGAGGTCACGCATTTCACCACCTGGCAGGGTTCCCATTGTCACGGTATTGTTTCTGACAATGATCGAGCCGTCCTGAGTGTCATCCGTGCTGCCGGTACCGTTCGGGTTTTTGATTTCAATACCAAAACGGCCGTTTACTTCAATGGTGTTGCCTTCGATAATATTTGGCCCTGCACCACTTGTAAGTCCGACAAGACCGATGGAGCTATCCATTCCCTCGATGACATTGTCCTTGATGATAACCCCCGAAGCACTACCGTCTTGCAGCTCGATCCCGCAGCAGTTGTTGCCCTTAACAGTCGAGTTTTTAATGGTAATGTCTTTCTTGAAACCATTCCAGATGACGATACCGCGGGCGCCTGCTGCATTGTTTTCGGCAGTAAGGTCGTCGATCGTCACGTTTTCAACGGGGCCGTTGGCGTAGAAACCGGATGCCGAGATGTTGTTGGAACTCACGACGTGCAATACGTTCAGGTTATTGTTGCCCCCGATGGCGTAAATGCCCGCATTGCTGTTTCCATTCGCGCCGGTGAAGTTTTTGATGCTCAGGTTCTGAATGGTTACGCCGGTTTTTCCTGCATTGATCACGATTCCGGAGCCAGTACCGGGAAGGCCCGTGCCATCTATCAGCACACCGGCTTTCGATTCGCCGCTCAGTTTGAGTGATTTTGAAAGCGTTACGCGCTCATTGTAAGTACCATTCGCGATCGCGATCTCGTCGCCTTCCTGGGTGTCGCTGTCGTCAACAGCGGCCTGGATGGTCGCGAAAGTCTCGCTCGTGCGCACGTTCTTCACATTGAACTCGCAGGGTGCGGAGGTTTGGAAACCCACGGTACCCGGCTGATCGTCCGTCCCATTGGTCAGTTTCGGGGTAGCCGTAATGCTGCCGCCGCCTGTGCTACTCAGCATATCGCCGCCGTCGAACCAGTTACAGGAAGCTTCGGTAGCGCCTGAACCTTCATTGACGATGTCGAACGTCAGCGAGCCGGTGAAGCTGTTGCTGTTGATCTTCGCGGGAGAGCCTGTGTTGGTGCTCGCAGCTGCTTTGCGCACCACAACGCCCTTGCCGGTCGCCGCGAAAATGTTGTTCAGAATGCGGACCGGATTGGCGCCGGCATTGTAAACCGGGGCATCGTAAAGCGAATAAACGCCTCCCAGCCACGAAATGCCTTCCGAATAACCTGTGATTTCATTGTTCTGAAAAGTCACGTTTTTCGAAGCGCCCGAACGCGAAGTAACCCAAATGGCCGTCTGACGGTTTTTATCCGCAGTATTGCCGGGGGTATCGTTCGTAAATTTGTTTCCGGAAACAGTGATTTCCGCATCTTCATTATCCCCGTTTTCCCAGATACCGTGGATCACCGCCGGTGCCGCATTGGGCGTACCCGTTACCGTGAACTCGTTGTTGATGATTTTCAAACCATCATACACCGGTCCGCCGCTGGTAGCCGACTGGATCGCATTACTGGTGGAGTATTTGGTACCCGCATCATCGCTTACGCCGGTTCCATCGATGAAAAACTTGTTGGAGCTGATCTCGATGTTTTTTCCATGCGCATAGTGAATGCCGAGGTTCTGGAAGTTATCCTGAGGTGCTGCGGTCGTGTTCAGATCGACGGGGATGTGAATTTCGTTGCCTGTGATTTTCAGGTTGTCATTCACATCGGCCGGGCCGCCGTTGATATCGCCGATGATAGAAACGTCGAACCCTTTGATGATCAGGTTGCTGATCGTCCAGTTTTTGTAGCTGCTTCCCGCCTTGGCATTCAGGAAAAGGAATGTTTCAAGCGAAGTAGCAGCCAGATCGCCCCCGCCCTGGATGGTGGTGGCACCCGCACCGGAAGTGATGGTAACGCCGTTCACGGCCAGGGGAGGCGTAATGCTGTAATCGTCGCCGGTACCGGTCACTGTACCCACTCCGTCGCCTGCTTTTGCATTGGTACCTTTCGCCCATTCTGTCACCGCATTGGTTTCCGACCAGTCGAAATTTCCATTCAGTGTAATAGTCTGGTTTTCCTGCACGCAACCGATAGCATTGGCCAGAATGCGGTAGTTGTTGTTCGCAGCCGTGAACGAGCCGGTGATGGCATCCACGTTCAAAGGCGAATTGGTTGGTACGAAGCTGGTTGCCGAAGGCCCGGGTGCGGGGATGTTGATCAGCCATGGAGCGGTGGTCACGTCGGCGATCTTGTCCCCTGCAAACGAGGCGAAGAATGCCGGTGCAGACCCTCCGAATTGCGCCGGGGTCTGGTCCGCATAGCCTGGTTCGCCAGCAGGCAGCGCCTTCGTCTCGGCCGCATTATTGTTATAGGTGTTGCAGCTAAGATCTGCGGTTGCATACACACTCGTAGCGCCGGTTCCGTGCGCGTAAATGTCGGTATACCAGTTGCCGCTGAATGCATTGTAGCGCACTTTGACATTATTCGCGATAATACCTGTTCCAAAACCGTGGTTGAAAATAATACCGTGGGTAAAGTTGTCGCGGATAATGTTGTTGGTAATGATTGAATTGCTGATATCCGAGCCAAGTGAAATCCCTGTACGGTTCTTCTCCACCAAACTGTTGGTGACCTTGAAACCCTGCTGGGTATGGGCGTAAATCGCGCTGCGCTGGTCCCTGACAGTGATTTGATCGATCGTAACGTTACCTGCATTAATGCTGATACCCGTATCACGTTTGCCGGCTTTCCAGACCGCGTCGGACTTTCCGTAGTCACGTGTGAAGGTAAGCTTCTCGATCTTCGCATCGGCTGCGCTGATCGTGATCACCGTTCCCTGAATACCATAATCGTAAGTACCGCGGATGATCGCCCCGTCGCGGCTCTCGCCGGTCAGCGTCAGCTTTTTGTTTAACAGCACATTATCGCTGTAAACACCATTCGGCAGGAACACGATGGCGTCGATATTCGAAGCGGAGATCGCATCTGCAATCGACGGGAAGTAATTGAATGTACCGTGGCCACTGATGTTGGTGTTGTTGGAAGACACAAAATTGACGGTGCCAGGACGCGTTTGTACCTGGTCAGCGTAAATAACTGTGGAGTTATCAATTGCGCCGGTGTTGGTTCCGGAGATCTGATTGGGATAACTCACGCCGGGGAGCGTGTTGTTGGCTTCCAGTACCGGTGGGGCCGGATTGTCGTGATCGGTTACGTTAAAACCGCCATTCGTGTTCCCGTTAAAAATGGTCGGACTTGCGCTGCCAAACCAGTTGTTACGAAGTACGAGCTTGGTGCCGCCATTGGTATTGTCATTCTCGAGGCCACCTGCGAGGTTACCCGTGATGTTGTTTCCAATCAGGTAAGCTTCGATGGGCGAGTTGCTGTTGTCTGTCAGGATAAAACCGTACGACCTGTTGTTGGTCAGCTCATTATCGACAATGTAAATCTTCGATAAGCTCGTCACACCTGCGCTGCCGGGGAAAATAATGCCGGTGCGGTTGTCATTGAAACGGTTTCTCTTAATGGTAATGTCCGTCGAACCGGGTTCCAGGTAAATGGCCGTCCTGTTTTTGAAAAAATAACAGTTTTCGATCAAAACATTGTTCGCGCCTGCGGCAAGGGCTACCGAAATACTCGGCGCCGTTCCACTGGGCGGTAATACCCGCTGGATCTTCAAATTCCAGAGTTCGGTATTGCCCTGAAGGGAAAGGGGGCCGCTTTGGACGGTTACGATCGAGTTGTCGCCGGTTGTACCGATAATCTTGACCCCGCTTTTGACGGTCAGCGCAGGTGCGAGATACGTACCCGCATCGAGTAAAATGCGATCACCCGATGAGGCTTCCGTCATTGCCCTGGTGAGGGTTGCAAATGGAGAACCGGCCGACGTTCCCGAATTGGAGTCGTTTCCGGTGGCTGAGGTAAATTTGTCGTTAGCAGTAGCGTTATCGTTTACATAAATGATTTTCTGGGCATAAGATACCTGGCAAAGCGCCAGCAGGAGGGCCTGCAGCACAATGCAAATAGGAAGTCGTTTCATAGAATTGAGTCATTAGTTAAAAGAGCGGTTTGAGTATCACGTTGCAGAATGGTAAGGGCACAATTCTTCCAGGCTCTTTTCGGGAGAAGAAAAGGCAAAGAAAAAGCGGATCTGCCAGGCACGACAAACGGTTGCGCACACCGCTGCTGGCCCGCAAAAACAGGTTGTGACCTGATTAAGCGTTGAGTAATGGCAAAGCAATGCCATTGCGCCCGTATGGCGGAATGGCTAATGTGAAAGGAAGAATAACGTTGATGGTAGAAGCTAATGCCCCGACGCGACCAATCACCCGGCGGGTAGCTGACGGTCAGGTGTAAACGTACTTGCTTGAAAGTGGGTTATAAATACGAAGTCGGCCCAAACCATAGGTTCAGTTTAACATGCTACTGATCTGATGCCGTAAAAAGGGACCTGTGAAGGTGGTCGGAAGCAAAGGCCCCTAGGTTGGAAAATGGACTGTGAGGAACATAAGGTTTAGAATTTTAGGTTAGTTATAGAAGGTTATATTAAAAGTAGGAAATATCATTGATTCAATATTACATATCGATCAAAATTATTGTAAAAACTTCCAAAAAAAATTAAGAAATAGTTATAGCGAAACTATTTCTTAATTGCGGTTACTTAATTGATTTTAAATGCTTTCCGGCGATGTCTTCCCAGCGGTAGAGGTGAAAAGTCTTGTCGTCGCTCATAGCTACGAACAAGCCGCTGCGGAACCGGGGATTGAGGGGAATTGAAACGATGTCGGAGCCGTCGCTATGGTTTGCTTTAACGGTAACTTTTCTCAAAAGCGGATGTTCATGGGGTTTGCCGGATGTCCCTTCTCTCGGGAAAATCTGGAAACTGTTTGCTCCCTGATCCGACACCAGAATGTAGCCGGTGCTGTCGGTGAGCTGGTAAATGGAAATACCTTCATGGTCTTCGGTAAAGCCGCTGGTGGCAAAGAGGGCCAGCTCGTCGTTGCCTTTCTGCGGATCGGCGTGGTATTTACGAACGCCTTTCCCTTCATCGGAATAATACACATAGCCCAGCTGGTCGTCGACGGCGATGGCTTCGATCTCTTTCAAACCACTGTATTTCCCGAATTTACGGACGAGCGATGCTTTGACCTGGCCCTGTCCGTCGT
>CBIHPQ010000042.1:0-22802 GCA_966211825.1 uncultured Dyadobacter sp.
TTCTACCAGCCTGCCCTGAAAAAAGCGAAGCTCGTGAAAACTGCGAAGAAGAAGGCGGCTCCCTCCCAAGCAGAAGAAAAGAAGAAAAAAGCAGAACCCACAGAAGGATTCTGATGTGATTACCGGTATTTACAATAGTTTCTGCTAATTTTTGAAAATTTGTATCCATACCGATAGTTTTGCAGTGCATTTGCTTGTAAAATCCTCCAACTATCGTATTTTTGAGAGAAGCTTTTTGAAATTTAAATTAATCTTTGAATAGTACAAAATGAGTGTTGCCTTATTGATAGTTGCGATTGTTGCTGCTTATTTGCTGGGTTCCATCCCAAGTTCTGTTTGGTACGGCATTGGTTATTTTGGGATTGATGTCAGGAAACACGGTAGCGGTAACGCGGGTGCCACCAACACATTCCGGGTCTTAGGCAAACGCGCAGGCACTGTTGTAATGCTCATCGACGTACTGAAAGGCTGGACGGCGACCTGCCTTGCTTCCATGCTTTTCTACATGAACGAGATCGGCGAAACCGAGCTCCTGATGTACAAGATTATTTTCGGGATCATCGCCATTATCGGCCATATCTTCCCTGTTTTTGTGAATTTCAAAGGCGGCAAAGGCATTGCCACGCTGCTCGGAATGGTACTCGCCATTCACCCCGAGCTGGCATCCGTTTGCATTACTATATTTATTCTGACACTAGTTGCATCTCAATACGTTTCGCTGAGCTCAATCCTCGCGACGCTGGCGTTTCCGGTACTTTCCTGGACGGGCGCTTTCGGGCACCCTGAACCGTTGCTGGTTGTTTTTGGCTTTGTAATGTTCGTGCTGGTGGTATTTACGCACCAGAAAAACATCGTCCGCCTGCTCAACGGCAACGAAAACCGCGTGAATATTTTTGCAAAATCGAAAGTGAGAAGTTAACAAGCATAATCTAACCCAGTTAATCCGAACCCCTGAGGCACAACCTTAGGGGTTATTTTTTTAACTTGACGGCCGTTTCAGTAAATTGACAAGACTAAAAACATCTTTACAATGCAAGAATATATTGACAAGAACCGCGACCGCTTTTTGAACGAATTGCTCGATCTGCTCCGGATCCCATCGGTGAGCGCCGATTCCAAATTCAAGCCGGACATGCTTAAAGCCGCGGAATACGTACGCGACCGCATTGCCGAAGCTGGTGCCGATCGCGCGGAAATCTATGAAACGGATGGGCATCCGGTAGTTTACGGCGAAAAAATCATCGATCCTGCATTGCCCACCGTGCTGGTTTACGGGCACTACGACGTTCAGCCTGCCGATCCTTACGAACTCTGGAACTCTCCCCCATTCGAGCCGGTCATCAAAAACGACCGCATTTACGCGCGCGGTGCCTGCGACGATAAGGGGCAGTTTTATATGCATATCAAAGCCCTGGAAATCATGCTCGCAACGGGCACGCTCGCGTGTAATGTGAAGGTGATGATTGAGGGCGAAGAAGAAATCGGGTCATCGAATTTGGGATCGTTTGTCCGGAAATATAAGGAAATGCTGCAATGTGATACGATTCTCATTTCCGACACGAGCATTATCGCGAACGACGTTCCGTCCATCGAAACCGGCTTGCGTGGTTTGACCTACGTGGAAGTGGAAGTAATAGGCGCGAACCGCGATCTGCATTCGGGCGTGTATGGCGGTGGCGTGGCAAACCCGATCAACGTCCTTTGTGAAATGATCGCCTCTCTGAAAGACGAGAACGGCCACATTACCATTCCGGGTTTTTATGACAAGGTAGAAGACCTCACCGCCGAGCAGCGGGCCGCATTAAATGCAGCGCCATTTGATTTGGAGGAATATAAAAAAGACCTCGACATTGCTAATGTGGCAGGCGAAAAGGATTATACTACGATCGAAAGAACTTCCGTGCGCCCCACTTTGGACGTGAACGGCATCTGGGGAGGCTACATTGGCGAGGGTGCCAAAACGGTGTTACCATCCAAAGCCCACGCAAAAATTTCCATGCGCCTCGTCCCAAATCAAACCGACGACGAGATCTGCGAGCTGTTCACAAAGCATTTCGAATCGATTGCTCCGGCTTCTGTAAAAGTGAAAGTGGTACCTCACCACGGCGGGTTACCCTACGTTACACCTACGGACTCAGTGGAATATCGGGCTGCGGAACTGGCTATGGAAGAATCATTCGGCAAAAAACCAATCCCGACCCGCGGTGGCGGCAGCATCCCCATTGTAGCACTTTTCGAGCAGGAACTGGGCTGCAAAAGCATTCTGATGGGCTTCGGGCTGGATATCGACGCCCTGCATTCGCCGAATGAGAGTTATGGGTTGTTCAACTATTACAAGGGAATTGAGACGATTCCACTGTTTTTCAAGCATTATGCGGAGTTAAAACGATAAGTTTTCATCTTACAAGGCCCTTCGACTCCGCTCCTTTAGATTCGCAATGTATTAGGGAAGTAAGGTTGGTGTGGGTAACTTAATGAAATGAGAAAGGGAAGTAAAGTAAACTATGACATGCGCTCTGAGCTGATGACTCATACTGCTGATTTAGACTTTACTTCCCCTTTCATCAATAACTCACATAGAAATTTGGGACAAGAGCCCATTATCAAGGAGTTGAGTTGAATTGATGAATTTCTCACTTCACTTTTCCAATACCAATTTATGAAAAAGATCATTATCGGCATCGATATCAGCAGCAAAACACTCGATATCTGCCTGAACACAGAAGGCTCATCAGAGCATTTTACGATTGCTAACCAAGTGAAGGCGATCCATAGCTTCTTTAAAAAGCTGGCCAACCAATCGGTTGTTGTGGCGATGGAGAACACAGGACGCTATAACTGGCAACTGTATGAAGCCCTGCCTAAATACGGTTTTGATGTGTATGTACTCTCAGCTTTACACCTGAAAAAGAGCCTGGGATTGGTCAGGGGCAAAAATGATAAAGTGGATGCTGAGCGGATCTGCAAATTTATCCAGAAGAATCAGGATGAATGTACCGTTTGGAAACCGAGCTCAACCAACATTCAGAAAATGAAAGTGTTATTGACAGAGCGTAACGGCAGGATCAAAATGAAAAGGCAATTACTTGGGCAGCAGTCTGACTACAAGCTGATGAACACGATCGGTCTTGAAAAGCAGCTGGCTAAAATGAACCAGGGTTTGATTAAGTCTATACAAGCGCAGATCGAAAAACTGGAAGCCGAGATCGAAAAGATTGTTCAGGCAGATGAAACGATCAAAGAGCAGGCCAGACAAATACGATCTGTACCGGGCGTGGGTCCTGTAACCTGTTGGACAATGATTGCCAAAACCGAAGGTTTTTCCACGATTACAGAACCCAGGAAGATGGCCTGTTACTGCGGGATAGTACCTTTTGATCATCAGTCAGGGACTTCTATCAAACGACAGCCCCGGGTATCGACTTATGCGGATAAAAGCATGAAAAGTATCCTGCACCTGGCAGCGATGAGCGCCATCAGATTCGACAATAAGTTCAGAGACTACTATCGCAGAAAGATAGCCGAAGGCAAGAATAAAATGTCCGTCCTTAATGCAGTCAGAAACAAAATCGTCCACACCATCTTTGCCCTAATAAAAAACCAAGCAACCTATCAAGATCACTTGGTTTTATCATAGAAATCAGGGTGACAAGCAAAATGTCATGCTGAGCGAAGTCGAAGCATCTTGCACTAACGCCTTCCTCACCGCCTTCTCCGCTGCTCGCGCTTCATCTTCTTCAAATTCGCAATCGCAGCCTTCGCTTCCTTGTCCTGGCTGGACTTTTTGTCAGCCCTATCATCGGCGAGCTTGTAGTATTTCAAAGCCTCGTCGTAATCTTTCTTATGCTCGGCAATTTTGCCTAAACCCAGAAGTGACGAAACATAGTAACCTGCATTCATCGAATTGGTTTGCGTCGAATAATCGATCGCCTTCTTATAATACTCGGCGGCCGCGTCGTAGTTGCGGTGGTAGTTCATATTATAGTAAGCCAGCACATAAGCCGCATTGCGACCGCTTACACCCTCGTATCCCGGCATCCCCTGGCTGATTTTGGCAATGATATTCTGCGCAGCCTGCTCCGCTTCGGCCATTTTGCCGGTAACAAATGCCGTGCGGCAAAAGTAGCGTTCGAAATAAGGGTTATTCGGGTACGTTTGCCACATGTACTTGGCCATTTCGTAGGCTTTGCTGTACTCGTTTTCCATGCTGTAAATTTGCAAAAGGAAGTAACGGGCCTCCACGCGGGTGTAAAATGCATTGTTTCCCACCTTTTCCAGCTGCTGCTCGCCGAGCTTTTTGTTTCCTTTTGGAAAAAGCGCCAAAATGGGTTTCAGGATCGGGTATTCTTTGGGGACCCACTCGGCGTAATAGTTATACAGGCCGTCGCCAAACAGCAATTCCGGGGAAAGGTCGCCATTACCCTTGCATTGCTCGAAATACTTCAATGACTTTTTACCGGCAAATGCCGCCTTGGCCCAGCTTTCGCGCTCGGCGTAGAGCCTGCCTTTGAATGCATAGGCGGCGGCGAGGAAAAATGCGGGTTCTATTTTGTTTTCCTGATCGTCATACAAATCCTCCGCCAACGTAATCGTCGAATCCATTTGCGCCAGGAAAGCCTTATCGTGCGATTCGTTCTCCGTGTTCGGTACAATTTTCCACCACTCTGCCAGGCCCATCAAAAAGTGGGGCATAGGGTGCTTCGGGTACCGGTATTTGAGCCACCGGAACTCCGCATCTGCTTCGTAAAACTGGTAATTGTACAATTTGTTGATTGCCTCCGTTGACTCGATCTGCACTCCCGGATTTTGGAGGACCATTGCGTATTTCTTGTCCAACTCGGCCGAAGAATACAATTGGGCGGTAGCAAATTGACTTGTAATTACAGTTAAGCAGCAGAAGATGATCGTTTTAGCAACTAAGCTTTTCATAGCAGGGGTAAATCTGTCCTATTAACGCCGGATTTATATTTTGCGTTTGTCAGCAGCCCGGTTTTTAAAAAAAGAGTTAATATTGATCCTCAGAGTATTTGGCATGATCCGGCAGTCGGCGCACCGGCGCCCGGATTCCCTGAGGCTGACTTTTCGTCTTACGGAACTTGATCCGCACTTCAAAATTATGATTAACATTCTGGATAAAACATTTGTCCCCTTTATTTCGCGCGAAACGATCGAAAAACGCATTGCTGAGTTAGCTTCCGGTATTAATTCTGACTATGCAGATTCCTGCCCTGTCTTCATAGTTGTGCTGAATGGGGCGTTTCTGTTTGCAAGCGAGCTGGTTAAAAACATTTCGCTCTCATGCGAGATTAACTTCATAAGGCTTTCCTCCTATTCGCAGACAAGCTCGACAGGCTCGGTACGGGAAGTCATCGGAATGGACGCCAGCGTGGCGGGCCGCGACGTGATCATCATCGAGGACATTGTGGATACAGGGCTCACGATGTCGCAACTGATTACAAAAGTGAAGGCCATGTCGCCAAAATCCGTTGAAATCGCTACTTTACTGCACAAACCGGAGGCCTTGAAAACACCCGTGGATATGCGCTATGTCGGCTTTGAAATTGAAAACAAATTTGTGGTCGGCTACGGCCTTGATTACGACGGCATTGGGCGCAACCTCGACGCGATTTACGTTTTAGGCTAATTCCCTCATTTCACAACGTTCCAAAATCCAAATCTCAACATGCTGATCCAATTCTTTGGCGCCGCACGCACCGTAACCGGAAGCAAGCACCTCATTACCACCGAAAAAGGAACTAAAATACTGCTCGACTGCGGCCTTTTCCAGGGAATCCAAACCGACGAATTCAATCAGGAATTCGGTTTTAAACCAGCCGAAGTCGACTATGTAATCCTCTCGCACGCACACATTGATCACTCGGGCCTGCTCCCGCGCCTCGTGCGCAAGGGTTTCAACGGGCCGATCTATTGCACCGCCGCCACGGCCGACCTTTGCCGCGTCATGCTGCTCGACAGCGCCCATATCCAGGAAAAAGATTTGGAACGGATCAATAAACGCCGGCAAAAGCAAGGCCGTCCACTGCTTGAAGAACTCTATAATGCAGAAGATGCCGCCCACGCATTAAGCCTTTTCAAAACGGTCCGCTACGGGCAGACATTCTTTTTGGGAGAAAACAACGAAGTATCCGTAATCCTGACAGACGCGGCACATTTGCTCGGTAGCGCTGCCGTTCATTTAAGCATTCCGGACGCAGGGACATTCAAACAGGTGACTTTCACCGGAGACATCGGCCGCCCTGAGGACCGCATTCTCCGCAAGCCGGAAGTGTTCCCCCAGGCAGATTACATTATCTGCGAATCGACTTACGGCGACCGTTTGCATGAAAAAGAGATCGATATGCACGCACATCTGCTGCGTGTGGTGGAAGAAACATGCGTTCGTCGGCGCGGCAAGCTCATTATCCCCGCCTTCGCAATCGACCGCACCCAGGAGCTTATCTACGCCCTCGACCAGCTTTCGAGCTCCGGCAGGCTTCCGCAGATCCCGGTGTACATCGACAGCCCGCTAGCGATCCGCGCGACGGCCATTATGAAGGAGCACGACGAATGCTTCAACCCCGAAATCCTCGAATATATTGAAAAGGACGGCGATGCATTTGCATTCCCGTACCTCAACTACATTTCCGACGTGCAGCAATCCATGGCGCTCAACGACCGCAAGGAGCCCTGCATCATCATTTCAGCCTCCGGAATGGCCGAAGCGGGCCGAATCAAGCACCATATCAAAAACAACATCGGTGACCCGAACTCGACGATCCTGCTCGTGGGCTACGCTTCCGCGAACACGCTTGCGGGCGCATTAAAGCGCGGGGACACGCATGTGAACATATTCGGCGAGAAGTTCGAGGTAAAATGCCGCGTCGAAACGATGGATTCCTTCTCCGGTCACGGTGACTACAACGAAATGCTGGAATTCCTTTCCTGCCAGACGCCCCAACGCGTGAAGGAAGTGTTCCTCGTCCACGGCGAATACGAGACGCAGGTCGCATTCAAATTGAAGCTGGAAAAGGCCGGATTCCCCAAAATCCACATTCCGGCGCTGTATGAAGGGGTCAAAATTTAATTTTTGCGATTTTTTCACGCTTCGAAACCCGAAACGCTTGTAAAGTCCAAAACAAGATTACTATCTTTGCGCACCGATTTAAAGCCGAAGTGGTGAAACTGGTAGACACGCACGTTTCAGGGGCGTGAGGGAGCAATCCTGTGCGGGTTCGAGTCCCGCCTTCGGCACAAAACGCTGTTTCTGTTATCAGGAACGGCGTTTTTGCTTTTCGGGGTCCAACAAATCTCTTTATATCATGTAAATCCATGGGAAGCATTCAGCTTTCGCTTAATCTCCTCCCAGGGAAATCGCTCTTCGTCCTTGCGTTTTTCACATAGCAGCCCATCGTAATAGTCTTCGAGCAAACCTTCTACTTGATCCCCCGGTTCAACTTCTTCGTTGATTATTATAGTCATTAAGAAAATACCTTCGCGAAGAGTTCTTTCAATTGCCTGGTATTCTCCTGTTTCTGACACGATTGTCAATTTCAATGCATCCTCATACCTAGCTCTTTCTTTCAATGCTAGACAAGCCGGGAAGTGAAGGATCTCGTCATTGGTATAAAGTAATTGCGGTTGTCCCAAGCCATCCAAATAAACATTAAGGCACATTTTATCAAACATGAAATTATTCCAGCACAATTCTAATTTTCTCTATCGTTTCGCCCTTAATAACATGAAAATAATATACTCCACGAGGCAAATCATAGGTTTCTATTTGAATTTTCTTGTCTCCATTTATATGCATTCCGATATCAACTGATTTCTTGAAAGTCGTCGATTTCTCATCAAATATTTGAATTTGATCTGGCAAACTACTTTCAGAAAAACTTGAAAAATCGAATGTAACAATATCCTTTGCTGGGTTTGGATAGACGATCGATCCCCCAAGGCAACTGCTCACACAAATCGTCGTGCCGTCGCTAATGGATCCACAAGCATTAGAGACGCTAATTTGGAGTCCATAACAGTCTTGCACATTACTATTGAAGTAGGCAATACCATTACCATTGTCCATCAGGGTTGCATTAAAGCCATTGCCGCTGGTAACTGCCCAGCTTGAAGAGGTTGCTCCGGTCAGGTTAGCGACAACATCCTGGCCTTGCCCTGTGCAAACATCGGAATCAACATTGATGCTGCTAACCATGGGCTTACCGACGTGAATCGTTTTTGTTCTCGTGAAATTGCCGCATCCATTGTTCAATGTGGCGGTAATGTTTACCTGCCCATTTGCATTTCCAACGCGGCTGGCAATTCCGGCCGAATTTATCGTCATGATAGAAGAATTGCTCGAACTCCACGAGACGACCGACGTGCCTGCTTGCAGATTGGCAACAGAATATGACGACGTTGTGCAAACAAAGCTACTTCCAGCGATATAGGAAAGGTTTATACTCGGGGCCGTCATGTTACCAAACCCCGAGGGATCAAGCCAATTGCTCAGCCTTGTCGCATTGTTCCCAGTTCCGGTCCAGGAATTGTCAAAGCGGCCGTAAGCATCTTTCAGATAATTTGCTGCTGCATAACATGCAGAAGGGCCACCTGATAACTGCCCAACTATCTTCTTTGACTGATTAAGGAGCGGCGCTCCCGATGATCCCTCTTCGGTTACGCCATTATTCCAGCTAACTATCCAGTGCTGCGACCCAACGGCTTGCTTACCATCTGCAAACACATAATTATCGGCTCTCAGCGCTGACGTGTTAAAAGTAGACACCTTCATTACATCCCCCTTAGGATGATGTATGCTTGCACCACTGGTAGCAGCATTTATTGTTCTATCCCATCCTAAATATGTAATTCCAGAGGTCGGATCTGGCATCTGATTCAATTGCAGTAACAAAAAATCAGATGGGGAGGCATTTGCACGTAACGTCGACCCATAGAATTGGATATAATTTGGGTCATCCTGCGACGGGTTACAGGCGGAACTCCAATACTGAAAGATAAAACGCCATTGCCCAGGGCCTCCGGCTCCTGCCGGAATACAATGATTTGCGGAAAGAACATAGGGAATGTTGTTATTACAGGAGTTATTAATCATTGACCCGGTACAAAATCGTTCGCCATTTTGATCCACTAGTAAGCAAACCGCATTCCGTTCAAATTCCCACGCATTACCGAAGCACAACACGTTATTATTCGCTAGACAGCCGCCTGATGCTCCGAACCCACCCGATTTACCGATGTCGAACGACCTGTAACCGTAAGCCAGATTAGAAAGGGTCAGTTTAAAAGCATTTTTTTTCCAAGTCGGCAGCTTTGCCTCGATCCAAATTGAATCGCCGACGAAGATCGGACTTGCCCAAGTCTGGCTATCATTATTTTCCTCCGAGGTAATAGGACCAGCAATGGTAGTCCGACCATTATATATAACTACCTCGCTGAATTCCGGAATATTAAAAGCACTAAAATTCAAACTTAACGACTTGGCCCCGCTAGCGACCACTAACAGTCGTCCATAGGTCATCCGGCCTCTTGTCACCCAACTAGCGGATTGCAGAAAGTCGACGTTAATTCCAACAGCAATAGCAAAACGATACGCCTTGGATCCTATATCGAGAGAGTCCTCCCGGAAAAGTCCGGCTATTTCTGACCGAGATGGTACAGCTGTATTATATGCATTTGCCACATGGTCACTAATATAGAATCCATTTTGAGCAGCATGCGACAAGTTTTCGATATTTTCAATTTTTACCTGACCTTCAACAGGAGGTATAATAGAAATCATAAATACAAATACGAATAGAATATTTTTCATGGAATACTAATAAAGTTAAGAAATAGGTGTTTTAATTAATTCTGTCAAAAATCAACTGTCCATCCAAATAATTCAAGTAAAGTGCATTGTGTTCAAGGCTTAACCTACTTTTTACAAGTGAAAATGTTGTAACTGATTTGACATTATAAAATAAATAGCTACCCCACTCATTGATGCCTGCTTTTGAGCTTTTGTAACATGAAATGGAAATAGAATCTGGGCTAGGCAGTTTGTAATTACCTGTAAACTCCTCAGCAGGGAGTGTCCCCATAACCTCTCCATCTGTTAAAAATTCGATTTCCACTTCATTGGGATAATCCCAGCGATCCGGTCTTGTAACAACTTTTCCTTTATCAATTACTTTCGACATTTTCCAACGCCCAATCAATTTTTTTGGATCGTTATCAATATCTTCCATGCAACCAATCGTGGCAACGCCGAGAAATAAGATCGAAAATAGGCAACTAGATATCCAATTATTCATGAGTATGTTTGTTAACATTTAGAAACTTCCCGAAATGTATAAAACAAAAAACCGCTCATTTGTAGAAGCTTACCGTCAAATGTCCCAACGGTACCGTTGAATTATCAAGGGTAAATTATCCCCTCAAAAATTGAGGGGTTTTAAAGTAATAGAATCAATTTTTTAGCCAGACAATTAACAATGCCAACAGTGAATTATATTATCGAATTTGCTTAACTCGATTTTATTAAGAATATTCGCATTCCTTAACAAATCACAACAACTATGAAAAAGCTTGAAAGAAACGCCCTGTTATGGTGCAGGATCGGCGAAAGCCCCCGGAATGCTTGTTGTGAGCATTAAGGACACCTTAGACAGGGCCCTTTAAAGGTCAATCGGCAGGCGCTGGTTGCCCTTGGTACAAGTGCTTTTCTTACCAATGAAAGTCAATCCAAACTACCTTTTAAAACTCAAACGCATCCTCATTCCTTACGCCATTGTCGTCTGGGGCACGGTGCTTTTATTGGGTCTTGTGCGTTGGTGGCTATTTTTGGATAAACACCCGATCCTTGAAGTGAGTGAGGACAGCTGGCATTTCTGGATTCCGGCGATTTTCCCGTGGGGGCCGATTTTACTGTGGCTGAAACCGCGGTTTGATAGTCTGGAATATAAGTCGGGGAAAGATAAAGGGAGCTGGCAAATGCAGGCAATTTCGTGGCTATCCATGATGGCGATGCTCATGATTTCGCAGATGCTGCTTAGCTATTCGACCGGTAAGATGCTGGAAATTAAGAATGTAAAGGAAATCCCTAAGCATGAACGCGTTCGGTATTACCGGATCAGCGAATTCGCCGTGCATAAATTCATTGGCGGAGTGCATTATACGTTGGAGAAAGGCGGCCGTTATAACCAGAATCTGAACATCGACATTTACTTTGTAAACCCGATCCTCACCCACAAAAAGCAGATCATTTCGATGACACCACTGTATTGGTACGGCGTCAAATTTCATAAGCAGATCAGCAACCTCAGCGGGAATGAAACCAAGCAGCGGCGTTTTAAGGAGTTTTTCGAAGATTGCATTCAGAAAATGGAGCATTATGATTTTTATAAGCTAGACCATTTCGAACACAAACCTGCCTCGACCGACCGGGAAAATTTCAGGATTGCAGTCCAAAATGCATTGAGGAAGCCTATTAACAGCGATTTTATGATTCTCCAACCGGACACGAGGCCCGTCGACCGGAGTATGGGCGGAAAGCTGGCCGGGATTTTTGGCGCATTTGCATTTGGAACCGGTCTTCTGATGTTAGGGTTGATTCGCGCTCGCCTGGAAACGGTACAGCCGGAGGAAGCCTGATTTTGTCCTAATTACACTCCAAATTCGTCGCTTCTGACCCTTTTAAGCTGGTGGTTAACGGGCTAAATTTACATTCCGCCCGATATTGAAAGTTTGGCAGCTATCACCTGACTATCTAATTCAAACCAACTAAACCAACCATGGAAGACATTAAAGAAATCTCCCTCGACAGCGAATGCGTGGTGATTACCGCCCATTGCGTCATGCTCTCCAATTCCACATTTAACGACGTGAATATGAGCAACATATCAATCATCGATGCCAACCTTAGCGACTTGCATATCGAAGGCGCGCAACTGGGCGGAGCTTTGTTTGAGAATATCGGCATGGCGCCGCCAGATCACCCAATGTACGATCCAGCGGCGGAGCAAAGGCCATTACGTTTCGAGCATTGCGATTTGCACAAAAGCACATTCGTGCATTGCGATCTGAGCGGGATCGAGATTTCGGGCTGCAATATCGAGGGGCTGAGAATAGACGGCGTATTGATTTCAGACTTATTAGCTGGCCGGAGCTGATCAGAATAGAGCTCCGGCCGGATTTCGGAGAAATCAGCGGGTACGAACTATTTTAAATTGCCGCCGCTCACCGCCCAATTCAAGTTGAATGAGGTAAATGCCGTCTTTGAGCCGCGCTTGTTTTAAATCAATGCCTACTTCGCCTTTTTTGACTGTAAACTCGTCACTGAGCAACACTTGCCCTGAGGCGTTTAAGAGTTTCAGTGTGCCGGACTTGCCGTCGTAACCGGGCACCGAGATGCTGAAATGATCAGAAACCGGATTGGGATATACGTAAGCCGTCCTATCACCGTCGAGTTGGGCACTCACGATCTTGCTATAAGCATGGCTTCCGTCTGTGTCCACCATTTTTAACCGGTAATAGGCTCGCCCGGCTGCGTTGGTATGCGGCTGCGCGTCCGTAATATTATAGCGTTCGGTATTTTCTTCAAAATCGATCTTTCCAAAAGATTCAAACTGTTTCGCATCAGAAGCGCGCTCGATTTCAAAATGGCTGAAATTGACCGCGTCGACAATTTGCCAATCGAGTTTTACCGCTTTGCCCTCGGGTCGTGCATTGAATGAAACCACGCGCACGGGCAGCGGCGCTGTGCTGGTTTGAACCACGAATCCACTAAATCCCTCGGTGTCGAAAGTCACTTCCCAGCGCTTGAACGTGTCGTTCCAGACAATGTCGTTGTCGTCGGGATCGATAATGGTGGACATGATAGACGGATAGCTGCCGGGCAGGCCGCTGGCATCATCGCTCGTACCGGAGTATTTACCAATACGGAGGTTTGCCTTTCCCGCCGCGTCACCGGCATCGACGGGCAGATCTAGTGCGCTGCCTGGCGCGGCATTGAATGCGATAAATTCTCCCTGTGAAAAATATAAGGTGACGCGGCCGGTAGCATTCGCGGCGTTCTGCGCAGGGGTAATTTCATAATGCCTTGCCACAAATGGGTCCCCGTGGAAAGTAGGAACGCCATTTTCCACCCACGTGCGGGCATTAATGCTTCCCGTCACGGAATTGGTACCCTGCGAGCTTACCGACGCGACAATGCGGCATCCCGCACCGCCCATGAACGAGACCGTTTCGCCGGAACCGAGGTCGGCCGAAACAGAATCCAGCGACCTTGCCAGCTGTGGCCCGCCTGTATGATACACCAGTCTGACGACGTTGTCACCCGGATGAACCGCCACTACATATCCGTATGTCGCATTAAACACGCCGCCTGCTACTCCGAGAAAGCTGTTGCAGTCATTTACTTCACCGATTGTGCCCGTCGTGCCATTTCCCCAGGTGATGGCAGATGTGTTTACAAGATAATTGCCGTCGGACAGAAGACTAACTGTTCCGTACCCTCCCATCTTACCATTCGGCTTTGTCCCTACCAGGGAATTTGCCGCGCTGATCTCGCCGGTAGTAGGGCTTGTACCGCTTGCCCACTTCACGGTACCTGCGTCGATCACATCTCCATTGTCCCAGTTCTCACTCACAATGAGATAATTCCCATTTGAAAGCGGCCTTACGTTCCGCCCGATCAGGTCTACAGCGTGGCTGCCAAGCAGCGAATTGGCCGTGCTCAATGTACCCACAAATTCCTGAGAGCCATTGGCCCAGGTGAGCAGTCCGGCGCGGTCAATCCCATTGACTTCTGCAAATTCTCTTTGAATAACATAATTGCCATTTGTAAGCGGAGTGACCTTCAAGCCGCTCGAACTGCCAAGTTCGCTTGTCCCGACAAATGAATTAAGCGCACTCACTTCGCCAACCCGGCCCGTGAAACCGTCGCACCAGGTAACGGCGCCCACTTGTTGCCTGTCATCGTTGCGCCAATATGGGGCCGGCACCACGTAATGGCCATTGCTCAGCGGGACAATGCCCAGCAAGCCGACATTGTCGAGCGTGTCTCTTCCTACCAGCGAATTTGAAGTTGAAATGCGCCCGGTTGTGCCGGTTGTACCGTCACCCCAGGTAATGGCACCGGCGCCGGAGATACCGTCGCGGGTCCACATGGGACTGTTGACGACGTAATTACCGTTTGATAATGCATGAGCGCCACCGGATTCGTAAGGGCGAGAGCCGTAAAGCGAATTATTTATCGTAACAGGGCCGGTAATACCGCTCACTCCATTTCCCCAGGTAACCGCCCCAAATGCTTCTGCCGCCTCGTCCTTCCAGGCAGAACTGCTTACGACGTAGTTGCCGTTGGTCAGCGCTGACACACCGCCTCCAACCCGATGGTTTGCCTGGGTACCGACCAGTGAATTGGCTGCGCTCACCACCCCAACGAGTCCTGTCGAACCATTACCGAAAGTGACCGCACCAGCATTCTGGATGGCTCCGTTATCCCATTCCGTACTTCTGATCAGGTAGTTGCCATTTGTGAGTGCCGTCAACCCGTAACCATCGCCGATACGGTCGCCGGTATGAGAGCCGATCAGCGCGTTGGCCGGGCCCACCATACCCGATACGCCCGTCGATCCACTCCCCCAGATTACGGCGCCGACATCCTGATTCGTGGGGCTGTCCCAGCCTGGACAGGGAACGACGTAATTACCATTTGATAAAACTACGATATCCAGGTAACCCAGCGCGTCGCCCTGGTTTGCGCCCATCAACGAATTGGTCGCATTCACATTACCAACCAGCCCCGTGCTGCCATTGCACCAGGTCACAGCGCCCACTGCATCCTTTCCAGGCGCTTTTAAGGAAAAACTTTTAACAAGATAATTACCGTTGGGTAATACCGTAACACCAGTAGTACCGACCACATCCCACTTGACATTCCCGATTAACGAGTTGGCAGTACTTACCACGCCATTCAACCCGGTAATGCCATTGACCCACGTCACAGCGCCGACATCCGCAATGCCCCCGTTGTCCCACTGACTGCTCACGACAACCAGATTTCCGTTAGATAACGCGAACAAACGATCGCCTACATTGTCGTTCGCCGTCGATCCTTTCAAAGTACTGATCAGCTTTTTGGTATTGCCATCAAAAAGGTACACCACTCCGATATCGGTCTTACCTCCTTCATCATATTCGCGGTTTGAAATGGCGAAATTGCCGTTCGTGAGTACGATGATATTTGCGGAAGTCATCGTGCCCGGGGCTGAGGGCCATGGAATGTCAATTGCTTGAGAAAATGACGACGGGCGGCTCGTCAAGAGAAAAGCAACCACCGCAATGACGTGTAAAGTGATTTTCATAGCACTGTGTGTTAAGCGTAAAACAGGGAACAGCAAGTAACTACCAATTACATTGACGAAGATATAATAAAACCCTGTTAAAAAGACACGCTAAAAATCGATCGGTCATTCGATAATTTTCCGGCTATTATTTATCAAGTAGTATTAAAATTCTTTTCAAAACCGCATGCTCAACCCTCCATTGAAAACGCCTTTATAGCCGTAACCAATTTCCATGAACAGCCCAACCCGCTTTCCCATCCGCAAACCCACCGGACTTGCCTGGAAGGTCGTTCCAAATTCAGTTTCGGTCTGTACATTGTAGAAGCTGCTGCGCTTGACAAAAAAACCGACGCCGGCAGTACCGTAAAATTGGAAATTATCGCCCTTTACCCAATATAATGTCGCTTCGCCGGCGGTGGTCAGGGAACGCCGCTTCCAGCGCTCGTCGTTAGAAAAGTCGGGGACCCATCGGTCGGAGATTGGATTGAAAACCGAGCTTCCACCCACGGCAAGACGCTCAGAAACGTGGTATTTGTAGGTAACCGACCAGGAGGCTCCCGGGACTTTGACGTCCGGATGCGTATTAAACAATGCACTGAACCAAAGTATAACCGCATCCGACAAGGCATCTTCCGACGCCATCATTCCGGCACCGATATTCAATTCGCTTTTTCCCTTGTCCTGGGCCTTCGCCAGCATTTGAATGCAGCAAATAATGCCCGATAAAATGATCGTTTTAAGTAGTGGAAAGTTCATCGTGAGTAGTTTTTTGTCCTACTCAAATTAACTTCCCATTATTTATTTTATACCTTGTTGAACGACATCAGTTTAACTTGTCGTCTGACAAGATTTTGCATTGTCGCATGACAAGTTCCGCCACCCTTTATCATTAAACTATCCATGCAGCTCTCCGAAGACACCAAGCCTCTGCACCACTTACTGGAAGCTTCCAAATTCATGATTTCCGAGGAAGTGAGGGAGAAATTTCAGCAAAACCTGAAAAGATTTATGATCCCGAAAGGACGCGTGCTGGTTGATTTGGGACAGGTCAGTCCGTCGCTGTATTTTATTGAAAAAGGGGTCATGCGTACGTATTACCTGCGCGGGTCGGAAGATATTACTTCGCTGCTCGTTTCGGAAGGCGATATTGTTTGCATTGCGGAAAGTTTTTTGTTACAAAAACTTTCTAATGAGGTTTTGGAAACACTGGAAGACACGACTGTTTACGCGATTTCCTACGATTCATATCGGAAACTCGTCGAAGAAGATTCTTACATGGGCAAGCTCGCCGTGAGGCTTTTGGAACAACATCTCATCAACTTTACCGATAAGGTGAAGGTCTTCAAATACCTCTCGGTGGAAGAGCGCATTGCACACTATATCAGCCAGCCGTCGTCGCTTTTCCGCCGCATTCCCGACCATTACATTGCCACTTACCTCGGCACCACACCTGCCACGTTCAGCCGCTGCCTGAAAACGGTCTCGTTCGAAAAAAACCGCCCTTGACTGCATTTGACAGACTGCGTATTTTGCAAGCAGTTTACATCGACATCTTCTAAAACCATTCCTATGGCCGATTATTCCGTCAAATTGCTCGCCAAAAAGCCCGTAACACATAATGTGAACGCCTATACCGTAGAAAAACCGGCGGGTTTCACGTACACGCCCGGCCAGGAGCGGCCGTTTACTTTCACATCGCTGCCCACGGCGGAAACCCTCGAATTCACGATCATATATAACCAAACGCTTCCAGCTCCGAATAGACATTTTTAAGTAAAACGCTGCGCCCCACGGGCACAATCAGATACGTCTCATCCGCCAGGCGCAGCACATCCTCATACGCGTGGTCAGAAATGAGAATGCCTTTTCGCGCCTTCTGTTCGACGATCACCTTGCCCATTTGCTCAATATGAATGGGCGAAAGGGCCGCAAATGGCTCGTCCAGCAATGTAAATACGACCGGCATCAGCAGGATAAGCATTGTTCCCAAAAGCCGCCTGTTTCCGGTCGACAAATCTTCGATCCGCACGCGTTTAGACTGCTCGAAAGTTTCAAAATGCCGGCACAAATCTGTGAAATCGACTTCATACAAGTAACAAACATCGCTCACACGCAAGTTTCCAGGCAAAAAAGAGTGCTGCGGCAGGTAGTTGATCAGCCCGGGCTGTTTATAGGGATGTGAAAAATAATCGCCATTGCATCTCACCGACTGGCTTTGCCCGCGCAGCGTTCCAAAAATCATCTGCATCAGGCTGGATTTCCCGGTCCCGTTACGTCCGAGGAGTGCCGTCACGTGGCCGGTTTGCATTTGAATATAAATGCTTTGCAGGATTTTCTGCCCGTTATATTCCAGCCACATGCTGTCTGCTTCGAGGATATGGCCACTTATTTTATCCATCCGCTCAAACATTGAATGAATGTCATCGATAAAAAGAATGTGATGAAGTCGGCTATAAAAGCTGAGCCGAAAAGGTGGCGCTTCGAAAGATTTGCATTGGCATAAAAGGAAAACAAATGCGAATACCTGCGGCGAAAAATGTAGATGGTAATGCCCTGCAAAAACAATTTGAAGAGAACTAATGCGGGAATGATTGCATACAAAGCCACGCCGGTAAGCCGACCGAGCGCGAACCAGGCTATCATCGGAATGGCCCAGAGATACAATCCGAAAGAACGATAAAAGATGGCTAACAGATGCAATTTTGTCTTCATTCAGAGGCAATTACATTTTGGTTTTGCTAAAATAACCGCAGTTATCGCACTTGATTCGGGTTTAAGGATTTTTAACAGTTATTAAAACAGACAATTTTTATAACCCTGCTTATTTTCATACAACCATTTCATTCAAAATATGCCTCTTTCATAAACCCGGCGCCCCATTTATTTCCCTGGCATGAAATACCTTCTACCAGTATTACTGATGTTCATAAATATTCTCCTCGCAGAAGCGCAGGACAGTATTCCTATTATATACAGCGAAGAGCCCGACACACTGATCGTCCGGCAGAAATTCATTGACCGGTACGATAATGTGTTCATGACGCGGGTGCCTACCCGTAATTTGGTGAAGGTGGGATATACCTCATCGGATGCGCGAGGTATTGGGATGGTGCTGGGGTATGAATACAAACTCTGGCCGCAACTCTCCATAGAAGCCAGTTTGTATAAAAAGACCAACAATACCGGCGATGGTATTTATATGAATACTTTCACCAAAGATTGGCAATGGGATTGGTGGGTAGGTGCAAAGGCCCGTTGGTACTACAACATGGGCAAACGAATCGCAAAAGGGCTTAATGCCAACAATTTCAGCGGTGCTTATGTGGCCGCTTCCTTTGATAGGCGCATTGGCTTTATTGATCACAGCTCGGCAATCAATTCCAACCGGCACACAATCATGCTTGCGACGGGCTTCCAAAGCCGGGTTTTTAACCGTGGGCATGTCGACATTTCGCTGGGCGCTTATTACCTGGATCAGGAACAGAATTACTATCAACCCGATTCGCGTAATCCGGCCAGGGATTTAAGCAACCGGAATTTCATTCTTTCCACCCAAATGACGGTCGGGGTTGCGTTTGGCGATTGGAAACGAGACGCCCCCACAGAGGCCTGTGAAGTACTGCTTTGCGATGAAGTGATCCAGAACCAGTGGAAACTCCGATTTCCGGAGGCCAGCTTCGGTCTGGGCCAACGTTCGCTGCGGCTGGGAATTGCGAGGGAGGCAAAGTTCGGAGAAAGCCCGTTCTCCATCGATGTTAATGCAAATGCGGAGTTCTACGATAGCGAGTTGGCAAAAATGAAAGGTTTTTTCGTCAAGGCAGGCTTGCAGGGCCGCTATTATTTTTTGCAGCAAATGCAGATACGCCGGGGAAAATCGGGTAACAACCTTTCCGGGTTTTACACCGCAGTGGAAATAGCCAATTTCATGACGAAGCGCAGCCCAACCAGCTTTGCCAATCGTTTCAATGAAAAATATTGGGGAGCATCTCTTGCCGTGGGTTTCCAGCAAAGGTTGTTCAAAAACATCTTCGTCGATTCAGCGGTGAGCGTCAACGAATTTTCGGCTACCGTGCCCTACTATTACAGCGAAAACTTTCGAAAAATCTCTGCCAAACTCGCACTCGGGTTCACGTTCTGATCCCGTATTTTCGAGCCCATTTGCAGTTTTGAAACATTTTAACTAAAAATAAGTTTGATAACTAAATTTTAGTTATACATTTGAACCATGGAACCGCTTAGTCATTCGGAAGAAAACATCATGCGCATTCTCTGGGAGCTTGGAGAAGGCGTTATTCACGACATTATCGAAAAATTGCCCGAGCCCAAGCCGCCCTACACGACGGTTTCGTCCGTTGTGCGGCTGTTGGAAAAAAAGGATTTTGTTGATCATAAAGCATATGGCAAGACGCACGTCTACTTTCCGGCCATTTCCCGCGAGCAATATGCCCGCAGGTCGTTTTCCGACCTTATGAAGCATTATTTTGAAGGTTCGCCCAAAAATATCGTGTCGTTCATCGTCCAGGAAAATGCGTTGAAACCGGAAGAAGTAAACGAATTGAAACAGCTGATTGACTCGTACTACCCTCCCAAATCCTGAACGTCATGGCCTATTTGCTGGAAGTATCGCCGATGCCCAGGCCGCAGGCGAGGCCGGGAGATTTGGCTACACGTATTTGCTCCTGCACCTGTCCTCATCTACGCAAATCTCCACCTTGCATTATTTTTCATATTATGGTCAAATCAAATCACGGATTATCATGCTACATCAAACTCCATCCAGAGCCGCCAGCCGGCTCCGCTTCCTGGCCATTGTGCCGGTGGCAGTATTAATGCTTCTCTTCGTCTCCTGCGAACGGCCGGCGGATCAGGCCAGCGGTATTTCAGAATATCTCAACAAAGACCTCGTCGGCATCTGGGAAAATATGAACCGCATTACCATCAACGACAACGACGGCAAAACACCACGCGATTTCCCGGAACGCTCCGGCGACGTGAAAGTTTGTTTGTCGAAACTGGAACTCCGCGCCGACGGCCGCTTCGACATGCACGATGCCGCCAATGTAACGAACCTTTCAGGCGCCTGGCAGACCAACGACGCGGGCAACGAAATTCAGCTTTTTTGCAACAATGAAAAATCCGGCCCTTCGGTGATATCCTTGCAAGTAGAAGGCGACGGATCCGGCAGCATTGCAGCCTGGCAACACTACCCTGCCGACGAAAAACTTTCTGCCGGCCATGTGTATTATGAGTACAAAAAGCTTTGATATTTTTTTAGCCTTATAACTAATTTTTAGTTATAAAACGAAATGCTTTTAACCCACTTTCGCCTTCTTCTCCCGCATTCGCTTCACGATCCGGACAGCGGTCATGATCACAATGGCGAAAGCGATCAGGCCGAGCACGCCCCAAAGCCAGTCGACGGTGTTCTTTAATACTACCAAAAAGACGATGGAGAAGAGAAAGATCGTGGCTACCTCATTAAAAAGCCGCAATTGAAACGAGCTGAACCGGAATTTTCCTTGGCGGAGTTCCAGTAATATCTTGCGGGTCATGGAATGGTAGGCCAGTAATCCGAGCACAAAAACCAGTTTCAGCTTCATCCAGCCCTGGTCGAGCCAGGCGGGCGTAATGTACAGCATGGCAGTACCGCACAGCAATGCCAGCCAGCAAGCCGGCGTCATGATTGCGTTGAAGAGCAGCTTCTCCATTTTGGTAAATTGCGCCGAAAGGATTTCGCGTTCGGGACTGGGCTTGTCGTTGGCCTCGGTATGATATACGAACAGCCGCGGCATGTAAAAAAGGCCTGCAAACCAGCTTACTACAAATATGATATGGAGCGCTTTGAAATGAAGATAGGTCATAAACTGCCGGAGATTTGGTGCCGCCGGGATATGTCGCCATCCCGATCTTTTGGCCTTCAAATTTCGTAAATATTATAGGATTACGGTGATAAAACTTTATTGGCGCCGTAATCGTTACCGAAACAGTGATAATCCCTATTATAATGATGAGAACCACCATCCCAATTTTCACGTTTATATTTCTGTGCTGCATGGCGATCATGTCGTGCGCGCAGTCGGACAAAAAACATAAGAGCAAAATGGACAAAGAGACAGCCTCAACCGCATTGGACGAAAAAAACGTCGATACCGCGAACACTGAAATCGCAATATTTGGTACAGGATGTTTCTGGTGTACCGAGGCCGTAATGGAATCACTCGAAGGCGTTAAGAAGGTGGTTTCGGGCTATTCGGGCGGGCACGACCCCAATCCCAATTATAAAGCCGTGTGCACGGGCAGTACCGGGCACGCAGAATGTGTGGAAGTAACGTACGATCCCAAGGTGATCAGCTACGCCGAACTGCTGGAAGCATTCTTCCGCAGCCACGACCCTACCTCACTGAACCGTCAGGGAAATGACGTCGGTACGCAGTACCGCTCGGTCATTTTTTACAACACCGACGAGCAGAAGCAACTGGCGGAAACGGCCAAGGCGGAACTCGATAAATCAGGTGCATATAGCAATCCGATTGTCACCGAAATCACTAAATTCCAGAAGTTTTACCCGGCCGAGGACTACCACCAGAATTATTTTGCCAACAATCCCGACCAGGGCTACTGTGCCTTCGTGATTGCACCAAAACTGGACAAATTTAAAAAGGTATTTAAGGACAAGCTCCGCAAGCACATCTGATTTTGGATTAAATAAAGAGGCCGGAACCACTTATAAAGTGGCAATCTCCGCTTAATAACTATAAATGGCACAAGTTTTGAAGCATTGAAATAAAGGCTTTAATTTGTGCCATTATTATTTAACAATAACTAATCTATTACGATGAAAAAGACTCTATTCATGCTTGTAGTTGCGGCTCTTTTCAGCGCAGCTTCGGAGAAGGCGTTCGCCCAATTTGAAAAAGGAGATAAATTATTGAATGCAGGTATCAACCTTGGCGGTACTTATGGCGGCGGTGGCGTCGGTGTAGGTGCTTCGTTTGAAGGCGGTATCCATGACTTCATCAGTGTCGGTGGCCAGGCTGACTTTACAACCTGGAACTACGGCTATGTGGGCTACAAATGGAGATACAACTTCTTCACAGTAGCAGCGAGAGGCTCATACCACTATGGCAAGCACTTCCTGAAACTGGACAACCTTGATTTGTATGCAGGTCCTTCACTGGGCTACCGTATCTCTTCTTTCAGCGATCCTGATGGCTGGTCAGGTGTATACGATGATGGCTACGGAAGCGGTGTTTTCTTCGGCGTATTTGCAGGAGCACGTTACTACTTCAAGCCTAACATGGGCGTATTTGCCGAAGTTGGTTACAATGCATCTCCATTGAAAGCGGGTATCGCATTCAAATTCTAAGATTTCCAAGTCACAAAAAAGCGGGCTCCGAGTCATTAGGAGCCCGCTTTTTTGTATATCGATGATCAGAAATTGACTGCCAATGCAAGACC
>CBIHPQ010000043.1:0-22797 GCA_966211825.1 uncultured Dyadobacter sp.
ATAGGGAGAAGTGGCGTCTATGACAGGTATGATCTGTTCAAATTCATTCTCATCATACACATATATGGTAAGCACCGGCCCAAAGATCTCCTCGCATAAAGTCACGTAATCCGTTTTGAAGGCCTGGATAATGGTAGGCTCGACGAAATACCCTTTGCTCTTGTCATAATTGCCTCCTGCGACGATTTCCGTATCGCCGCTGGCCTTGGCCCCATCTATATAAGAAGCTATCTTGTCAAACGATTTTTCGTCGATTACCGCATTGACGAAATTGACGAAATCTTCCACTCCCCCCATCCTGATCTCAGCAAGGTCCGCAATCATGAATTCCTTGACCTCCTCCCACAGATTGGAAGGAACATAGGCACGTGAAGCCGCCGAACATTTCTGGCCCTGATATTCGAATGCACCCCGTACGAGCCCGGTTGCAAGCGCCTTCGCGTCCGCGGATCTGTGCGCGAGTACGAAGTCTTTACCGCCCGTTTCGCCGACGATCCTTGGAAATGTCTTATAAAGGGAAATATTGTCACCGATCGTTTTCCAGATCGTTTGAAATACCTTGGTACTACCCGTGAAATGCACGCCCGAGAAATCAGGATGTTTGAAAATAACATCCCCCGCAACCGGACCATCTACCAAAACCATATTAATAACCCCATCCGGCAACCCAGCTTCTTTGAACACTTTCATGATTACATTGGCAGCATATACCTGCGTAAATGCCGGCTTCCAGATCACCACATTGCCCATTAAAGCAGGCGCGGCAGGTAGGTTTCCCGCTATGGCTGTGAAGTTAAAAGGTGTGATTGCGAAGATGAATCCTTCGAGCGGGCGGTATTCCATACGGTTCCAGACACCTTCAGAAGATACCGGCTGTTGCTCGTAGATATCCCGCATAAAGTTGACATTAAGCCGCAGAAAATCAATTATTTCACAAGCCGAATCAATCTCCGCCTGGTACGCATTTTTGGACTGTCCAAGCATTGTAGCCGCATTCATTTTTGCACGGTAAGGACCGGCGATCAGGTCGGCTGCTTTCAGGAAGATTGCTGCGCGCTGCTCCCAGGTAAGGGTAGCCCAGCTTTTTCTAGCTTCTAATGCAGCATCTATCGCTTTCGAAACATCTTCCTTATTTCCTTCATGAAAATAACCGAGAACATGCCGGTGGTCGTGGGGCGGCGAAACCGTTTTTTTGTTTTGTGAATAGACTTCCTCGCTACCTATATATTGTGGTATATCAATGGTCCTGTCCCGGGCATCGGCAAGCGCTTTTTTTAACTCTGAGCGCTCCGGGCTGCCCGGCGCATAGTTTTTCACCGGTTCGTTTTTAAGTGCCGGTACATTGAAAATTCCTATCGACATATTATCTGGTTTGTTATATTGATTTTACTACCTATTAATACTAAACAAAATTATCCCGCCGCGTGATCCCGCAACCATTTTAGTGCAAAGTACTATTCCGGCATTTATTCTGAAAATCCATTTAAAAGTTCTCAAAATAACTGACCTGCTGGGATTTTAGTTAAATTTGCGCTCCCATTTTCCGGATCAATTTATATCAAAATGATATTCTATAGTACCAAAACTGCCAACTTGAAAGCATCGTTGGAAGAAGCTATTTTTAACAGCCTTCCTCCCGACAACGGTCTCTACATGCCCGAATCCATTCCTGCTATTTCAGAGGAATTTCTGGCGGACATTGAAAATAAATCCTTCAAAGAGATCGCCATCGAGGTGACCGCCACGCTTTTGGGCAGTGAAATTACGAGAAGCGAAATTGAATCCATCATCGATCGCGCATATGATTTTGAGGCACCGGTAGTGAAGATCACCCCGAACGACTATGTGCTGGAACTGTTTCACGGCCCTTCGATGGCTTTTAAGGACTTCGGCGCGCGGTTTATGGCGGCGATCATGTCCTATTTTTTACAACGCTCCAATAAAGAGATCCGCATTCTGGTAGCGACGTCCGGGGACACCGGCGGCGCGGTTGCACAAGGCTTCTATAAAGTACCGGGGATTTCCGTGACAATCCTCTACCCAAGCGGAAAAGTGAGCGATATTCAGGAAAAACAATTGACTACCCTCGGGCATAATGTAACGGCACTCGAAGTAGACGGAACATTCGACGATTGCCAGCGGCTGGTGAAGGAAGCATTCCTGGATCCTGAACTGAATGCAAAATATAACCTCGCATCTGCCAATTCCATTAATATCGCCCGGCTCATTCCGCAGTCATTCTATTACTTCTCGGCATACGCGCAGTTGAAGAAGCTTGGCAAACCATTGGTGATTTCGGTACCAAGCGGAAATTTCGGAAACCTCAGCGCGGGTCTCCTTGCCTATCGGATGGGTTTACCCGTCGAGCACTTCATCGCCGCTACGAATGTAAACAATGCAGTGCCCCGTTACCTGGACTCTGGCGCTTACGAACCGGTACCTTCCATCGAAACTATTTCCAATGCCATGGACGTCGGAAGTCCGAGCAACTTTGTGCGGCTCACCAGATTTTTTAATGACGACTGGAAATTGGTTACCGAAAAAATTTCCGGCGCATTCTTCACCGACGAGCAAACGCAAAAAGCAATGCGCGAAGTTTTTGGTAATGCCAACTACGTGATGTGCCCGCATACTGCAGTCGCCTACCGCGGTCTACAGGAGTACCGGAAAAAAACCAACGGCGATTTTATCGGTGTATTCCTCTCGACGGCCCATCCTGCCAAATTTATCGACCTGGTGGAAGAAACGCTCGGAAAAAGCATTGATGTACCGGAAAGATTGAAATCGCTGCTTGATATTGAAAAAGTATCTACCAAAATGAAACCGGTATTTTCTGAATTCAAAACACTATTAATGAATGAGTTAAATTAGGATTTCAGGAATTCAATCCGTCTGAGATTTGAATATTTGCCTGAACCCGGGTAGAAGCTCGTAAATTCCAAAACGTAAAAGGCCCCGAAGCGACAAACTTCGGGGCCTTTTACGTTTTTTTGACAAAATTCCCTAGTTGATCACATCGCCCCTCAAAATCCGGAAGCGCTTCCTCGACTCCGCGACGAAAATGCTGCCCGGATATTTCTCCATCAACTCCTGGTAAAACTTCATCGCCTGATCCTTGTCATTCAATTTCTCCTGATAGAGCTTGGCCATCGCGAAGAGCGCATCGTCGCCATATAGATCGTGGCCGAACTTAGAATACAACAACTTCAGATCAGCCATTGCCTGTTGGTTACTGTCGAGCTTTATGTATGTCCTGGCCGTAAGCCAGAGAATTTCGTCGGCGAGACTATGGCCTTCGTATTTTTTATAAAGTTGCTTCAAAGTATCGATCGCCTCGAACTTCTTGTTCTGGAACAACTGCAGTTCCACGGAAGAGTAAGCCTTCATGGCGGCTTCGGTACTATCGAGACCAGTGTTGTCCATGATTAAAAGGGAAAGCTCATTGGCGTCGTTGGCAATCTCGCGGGTTGTTGCTTTTTTCAGGATGTCCAAAACTGCTTTGGCCAGTTCGAATTCTCCTTTGAAATAATGCAGCTTAGCATTCCGGAGTTTCGCTTCGTAACCCAGCACATCGTCCTTCTGCGATTTTTCGACTTGTGAGTACACCAAAGTCGCTTCCCAGGGTTCGCCCTGCAAGAGGTAAATATCGCCCAGGTCGAGCTTGCATTTGTCTACAAAATTCTTCTCTGCCTTACCCGCTTCAATGGCTGTCTGCAGTATTTCTATTGCCTTTTTGAAATCATCCATATAAAAGGCATTCAGGATCGCCATATTACGCAGCGCCTCGATCGTACGCACATTCACGCCCAGCTCGTCGACAAGCTGCTGATACTGGCCGAGCAATTTCTGCACCTCAGTGCGCTTCACCGGATAGGTGTTTTTAACTTGCTCTTCACGGGCAAAAATGGCCATTCGACGAGCAACGGGATACAGCTGTCCTTTCGGATATTCTTTCACCAAATGATCGAAGATCGTGCCGGCATTCGTGTAATCCAAGTTCTGAAGGGCCAACATTCCGAGGTTATAAAGCCGCGACCCGTTGTGTTTGAAGCGCCGGTCGAGTGCACGTTCCTGGATAAATGCTTTGTAAAAGTCCTTGCGCTGGACCTGGTACCAGATCAGCAGTTCATTATAAAAACCTTCGCTCGGGAATTTCTGGATCTTATCATATAGTACCTTTTCCAACAGGGCCTGCTCCTTCTCGTCCTTGGTGAAATCCTGAAGCATATTCTGGACCACCTCAGTATTCTGGTAGCGCATTCCGTAGGAGAGTAGCTCGTCGATCATCTTCTCAGGCTGGTTCAGGTCGCGGTAGACACTGGCCAGTTCCAGCTGAAAAATATCATAACGCTTGGCGCTCTCTCTGGCTTCGAGCAGGATATTCTTCGCCCAATCCGACTGGTTATTCGCCCTGAATTCCTCCGCCAGATCGCGTTTAAGCTCTGTTCTTGCACCGGATGCGGTAATGACCTGTTCATACTTTTTGGACGCCTCTGTGGCCTTACCCTGGTTCTCAAGCATATTGCCCCAATTGAGGTAATACCAGGCGGCATTATTGGCATCGCCTTTGATCTGCTTCTTGAAAAACTGCTCGCCATCACCCCAGGCTTTGCTCTTCACAATGCAGCTGGTATAGTTCTTAAGCGCGATTTTTTCGAAGGAACCTTTCAGGAATGAAGAATAATAACTCAGGGCTTTCGGGCAGTCACCATTCTTGAAATACTCCTCAGCCAGCTCCCGCTCCCCCTGCCCGAACGCCGCGGCCGCCCCGGAAAGCAGAAATCCTATCATCAAACAGCTCGTAACCCTTTTCATAATAGATAAAAAAAACTTTTTCCTTTAGTTATTATCATTCATTGTGCCTGTGGATTTGTGAATAAATACCTTATCCACTGTAGATTAACATACTTATGCACATTTTGTGGATAAGTATAGGGAGTTATCCACTGCAGAAATTTTTGAAATCAACATTTAAGTACTTGAAATACAAGTTAGGAAATATTCTGTACACAATCGAATGTGGGTAAACACCTTTAGTTGACTACATTTGTTATCCACAGTTTCTAAAGTGGATCAACGTACTGTTAACTCTGTTTTAGATGCTGGTTATCCACTGGAGAGCCAAATCCACTTTTTTATCCACACATATTAGGGGTTATCCACACCTTTGTCCACATTTTCGCCCCTCTTACCAACAAAATTTCGGCGTTATACACATAGTTATCCACAGACTGTAGACAAAAAAGTCATTATTTTTCTTCAGGAATCGTGATGTTGATATCGTTCAGCTCGAAATTGGCCTTTAGAAGTATCTTGTCAGGCATATAAAAAATCGGCTCTGGCTGGAGATCTTTGTCCATCTGGCCCGAGTCCCACCTTCTGTTGCGGTTTTTGTCGATCGTGATGCGTAAAAAGTATTTTCCCTGAGGGATATTCTTGAAAGTATAGGGGGATTCGTAGAGCGTGTGGATGACCTTATATTGCTCGTCGACCAGGTCGAGAATGAAATGTACGGAGGTATCCGCATTCGTAACGCGGCCGCGGATTACGCCGAAATCCTCTTCGTTTAAAATAGGGTGCCGGAGCATCGTTTTTGGAAGGGTATCGCCTTCCACGCTGATGATCGAACCCTTCGGAATGTCCCACTTCACCGTGTCTTTAGCGAACGATTTTGCGTCTATTGTGAGGATATTGTGGTTCTTATTCCAGGTCCACTTAAACGCATTCAGCGGCTCGTGCGTGAGACTGTCGGAGATCAATGCGATTTTTTGGTCGTCGATAAAACGGACGGGCTTATTGAGAATGATCTTGTAAGTGAAGGTACTCGTAACCGGTTTGTTGGCTTCTGGGATCGTTGAAAACGAAATCGGATCCAGTTGACGCTGTTTTCCGCGCTGCGCCTGAAATGCAATTTTCTGCTCAAATTCGCCCGTTACGCCCAAAGAATCCAAAGTTTTCAGTTTGACCAGTGTGGTATCGGAGTGCGGCTCTACATTGAAAAATTTGAGGTTTGTCCCATTCGGTTCCAGCATGTAGGGAAGCGAGTCGTTGTTGACGAAAGTGACTTCGACATTTTCAATCGGTTTACTGAAAACAACGGCGTAATTGTTCACTTTCGGCAGTGTACGCTGGACTTTCAACAACGTATTATCGGATAGGTACATATTCAGCTGATATGCCGCAGAATCGGTGCCGGCGGTGATCGTTTTGCCCAGAAAGCCCATTCGTTCGTCCTTTGCATTGTAAAGCATGTTGCGGCTTTTATCGTCGATCGCGATCAGTTTGTACTGCCTGGTCTGAATGTTTTCGATGGAAAAGACACCGCTACTGTCGGTCCGGGAGAAATAGTAAGGCTTATGCTTGGCGATATTCAGCGTATCGCTGACGTTGTAAAGGCCTACCAGGGCATCGAAAATGGGTTTGTTTGTCCGAATGTCTTTCACTGTACCGTACACCCGTCCGGAGTCGAGCGTACTACCGGTACTGAACACTAATTTGAGATTTTTTGCCGGGTTTTTTTCTGCAAAATCCTTGATCGCATCGCCGAAATTCAGTGTGTAGGTGGTGCTGTCTTTGAACTGGTTTTTGAATGTAAGTAACACCGACATGCCATTCTGCTTATACGAGTAGGGGTTATCGGCCTCGGGTGTGATCACGAGCTTCTGATTGATATTGTCGACTACCACGTATTCGTCGAAGAACAATTCAATCTTTTTCTCTTTAAAATTGAGTGTTTTGTTCATAGGGTTGCTCTCCACGAGATTCGGGGGAATGGAGTCTCTTTTGCCGCCCGTGGGTGGGACTTGTTGGGCGCAGCGTTCGAAGAAGAGCAGTATGAGAATGGCAAATACAATTGTTCTAAGCATTTTCAGATGAATTTAAAAAGCCCCCAATACAGTGGGTATTGAGGGCCGTTTGATGTGTTGGGAATGATCAGTTTTTTGAAATGACGTAGATAAGGCTGGAAGTATTGAGTTCTTTATTGGTTCCGACGCGGCCCTTAAGGTTGGATTGCAGGCCGGTGACAGCGCTATCTATCAGGTTTGTTTTACTGCTTTTATATTTTGTGCTGAGCATGCTTACATAAAATGAATCGAACCACATGGGCAGTATCTTTCTGACTGTCATTCCGTGCTTTTGCAGGAGCGTTTTCATTGTAGCGCGGGTGAAGTGATACAAATGCCTTGGAACGTCATATGCAGCCCAAAAACGACCGTATTTGAGGGCATCGTGCGACTGCGGGTTCGGGACCGCGATAATGATACGCCCGTTTGGTTTCAGGTGATTTTGGAGCCAGTCTATCGTTTCATTCAGTTTGTGAACGTGTTCCAATACGTGCCACATCGTGATAATGTCGTATTGTTGAGCCCCGGGATTCTCTTCAAAAATGCTCTCAAACACCGTCGCCCCTACCCTTTTTGAAGCGACTTCGCGGGCACCTGAATCTGGTTCGGTACCGAAAATTTTCCATCCATCCTCCTTCACGGCGCTTAAAAAATTGCCGGTCCCGCAGCCGATGTCCAGTAGTGTTCCTTTGGGCGGAACAAGGCTGTTGATGAGTTTTACCTTTTGCTCAATCGTGTGATTCCGTACCGAAGTGTACACTTTGCTCATCAGATCTTTGGCTTCGTCGTGATGAGAAATGTAGTCCTGTGACTCATAATATGCGCCGATCTGCCCTTCCGACGGACGCGGATTGGTGAACAGAAAGTAGCAGGCATTGCATTGCTGTATTGTAAATTCTTTGTGCGAAACGGTATAGTCCTCCACGTTCAGATAATTACTGAAACTGGATTGCTGGCATACCGGGCATTTGTCGAGCGTTTCTAAAGACATTAGCGGCCTATGTAAAGCATTAAAACTGATATATCCGAAGGGCTGACACCGCTAATGCGGGATGCCTGGCCAATCGTGGAAGGACGTGTTCTTTTCAATTTTTCACGGCCTTCGAAGGACAAGGAGGTGACTACGTCGTAATTGAAATTGTCAATGATCGACAGGTTTTCCAGCTTATTCATTTTCTCCACGAGCAGCATTTCTTTTTCAATATAGCTGTCGTATTTGAGATTGATCTCCGCCTGTTGTACTGAATCGATCGCGTATTCAGCGAGCATTTCGGTAACGACCGGGCTCGCTTCGAGCAGTTGATCGATCGAGATTTGCGGCCTCCTCAACAGTTGCGCGATGGCAATTTTCTCACGGATCGGAGCTGTTCCGATTGCTTGCAGAGCAGGATTGATTTCGTCGGGCGTCAGTTTTGTCGAGCCGAGTTTTGCGATGATCTCCTCTGTTTCGTGTTTCTTTTTGCGCACGGCTTCGACTCTGGCGTCGCTTGCCAGACCAATTTCATAACCTTTTTCGGTGAGTCGCAAATCGGCGTTGTCCTGCCGCAAAAGTGTGCGGTACTCAGCACGCGATGTGAACATGCGGTAGGGCTCTTCGGTGCCTTTATTAATGAGGTCGTCGATGAGCACGCCGATGTAGGCCTCGGACCTTTTCAGAACAAAAGGTTCGAGATCATTCACATTTCGGTGCGCATTAATGCCGGCCATCAATCCCTGGCAAGCGGCTTCTTCGTAGCCTGTTGTGCCGTTGATCTGCCCCGCAAAAAAGAGGTTCTCTACCAGGTGCGTCTCGAGCGTCGATTTGAGCTGCGTTGGCGGGAAGTAATCGTATTCGATGGCATAACCAGGACGGAACATTTTCGCATTCTCGAAGCCGGGGATTTTTCTTAGCGCGGCGAACTGTACATCCTCCGGCAGCGAAGTCGAAAAGCCATTAACATAAACCTCTACGGTATCCCAACCTTCCGGCTCGACGAAAATCTGGTGACGGTCCTTATCGGCGAAGCGGTTGATCTTGTCTTCTACGGACGGGCAATATCGCGGCCCAAGTCCTTTGATCCGGCCCGAAAACATGGGCGATTTTTCGAACCCGGTTTTCAGTACGTCGTGTACTTCCTGGTTGGTATAGGTGATCCAGCAGCTGCGTTGTTTGGCAAGCGGCTTGGTGTCGGTGTAGGAGAATTTAGCTGGGTTTTCATCGCCCGGTTGTTCTTCCATTTTGGAATAGTCGAGCGAGCGTCCGTCCACGCGTGGGGGCGTGCCGGTTTTCATACGCCCGGCCTCGAAGCCGAGTGAGACGAGTTGTTCGGTCAGCCCGGTTGCAGATTTTTCGCCGGTGCGGCCACCACCGAAATTTTTCTCGCCAATGTGAATGAGTCCATTCAGGAAGGTGCCATTTGTTAGGACCACCGCCTTTGAACGGATCGCTATTCCGAGGCTCGTCACGACTCCGCAAGCCTTGCCATCTTCAACGATAATGTTCTTCGCGGTGTCCTGCCAGAAATCTACATTCGGATTGTTTTCGAGAATGGATCTCCATTCCTCGGCGAATCGTACACGGTCGCTTTGGCAACGCGGGCTCCACATCGCCGGACCTTTGGAGAGGTTAAGCATGCGGAACTGGATCATCGTTTTGTCGGAGACGATCCCGGACTGTCCGCCAAGCGCATCGATTTCCCTGACGATCTGTCCCTTCGCTACGCCACCCATTGCGGGGTTACACGACATCTGTGCGATGGTGTGCATATTCATTGTGATCAGCAGTACCGACGACCCCATCGTCGCTGCGGCAGCGGCGGCTTCGCATCCTGCATGGCCTGCGCCAACCACGATCACATCATATTCCTGAAACATATTATTACTCACTGGTTAAACCACTTTAATTAAAGTGTTCCACGTGGAAATTTAACTAGAACAGCCTAAGATACTCATCTTCTTTAGCCCTCATGGCCGTTTTAAGCGCGTCATTCGAGTCTTCGTACCCCCCGAGGTGAAGAAGTCCATGAATAAGCACACGGCGCATTTCTGTGTCAAAATCGGTGTGGAACGTTGTTGCATTTTCACGTACCCTGTCTACACTAATATAAATATCTCCTTCCAACTGGTTGTCTTCCTCACTATTGTCAAACGTAATGATGTCAGTGAAATAGTCGTGGTCGAGATACTCCTTATTGATTTCGAGCAGGTATTCGTCCGAGCAGAATATGTAATTCAGCTGCGAAACTTCATAACCTTCTGAAATAGAGGCATTTTTGATCCATTTCTTTGTTTTAAGCGGATTAACTACCTTAAAATCAATGTCTTCTGAGAAGAAACTAATCATGTCTGATGATCGCACGCCGATGACCGCACCTAACGGGACCGGAGCGCGTAATATTTAAATATTTGATGGTAAATAATTTACAAACTTACAAAGGATACGGTTAAGAACATGAAAAACAGGGAATAGCGTCTGTAAACCCCTGTTAAAAAGAGTTAACGCTATCCCCTACCCTAGCCCAACAAAACGGGCGTGTGATCAGTTCTTGGCCTGGTATTTACGAAAGTAGGTGTCTACCTCGCGCTTGTAGAATGGTGAGAATGTGGGCGGTATCGTACGGAGCAGCTCGGTTTGCTTTTCCTTTTCACGAATGTATTTTTCAAATGCTGCAGGCGGTTGCTTGGGGAGCTGCTTCGCGGCCTGCGCCTTGCGTTGCTCGTCTTCGTCCTGCTCTTTCATTGCTTTCTCGGATTCGAGCAGGCGGGTGGTGATCTCCTGATTGCGTTTGATGAGCTCCGGCGTTATACGTTTGTTTACAAGATCGGTTTCCGATTCGTCCATCTTCTCGGAGATCTCCTGCAACTCCTTGCCCATTTGCTTGCCCTGCTCGGTACCTTTTTGTTTGTCCATGAATTCCTGGATCATCTTGCGGATCGCGGCTTGCTCGGCAGCCATTCGGGCCAGTTGTTCCGACTGCCCGCCTTGTCCTTCCTTACCTTGCCCGAGTTGCTTGATCTTGCCGTTCAGTTTTTCCTGCATTTCGCCCATGCCGGGTTGCTCGCCTTTCTGCTTGCCTTTCTTGCCCTTACCTGCGCCCGGCATCGCCATCGCCATTTGCTGCTGCATCTGGTTGAAGACGTCGCTCAGCATTAATGCAAGGTTATTCATGGAAGTCATCGCGAATTGCTGTTTCGAAGTCGCGACGTTGATCTGCCGGTCCTTGATGCTCTTTACGCTCTCGTTCATGTACGATTTCATATCATTGAGCTCGCGGGTAACGAACGATTGCAGTTGCACCACACGGTTGGCCAATGCATAAAGGCTGTCCTCAACCACCTTCGCGTCGTCTTTCAGTTTCAGTTGCTGCTGGCCGAGTTTCACAAAGCGCGGATCCTGCAAGCTTACCCCGCGGAAGTCTTTCATCAACGTTTCCTGATCGAAGGAAAGCGTGATAAGGTTTTCCAGAATGTCGCGCAATGCGTCCAGGTTTTCCTGCATTTGCTCCATTTCGGCGGATTCCATTTGTTCCTCCATCGACTGCGCCATTTTCTTCATCGACTTTGCCGCATTTTTTTGCGACTGAGACGCTTTCTGGTTCTGTTGCTTGTCGAGCTCCTGCTTACTCTGTTCCATTTGCTCAGAAGCGTTTTTCTGCTCCTCTTTCTGCATATCGAGCTCCTGTTCCAGCTCCTTGCTCATTTCTTCGATCTCCTTACTGTTTTCCTGCGCTTTTTTGAAATCGTCCTGAATCTTTTCCTGTTCCTGTTTCAGGTTGTCGTTTTTGCCTTTCTTGTCGTCAGCATTCTTATTTTTATCGTTCTGTTCCGATTTTTCGGCAAGCTCCTCCTCCTTGTCGGCCAGGTCATTGAGTTTTTCGGTGAGGTTTTCCATTTTTTGCTCCATCTGCATTTGCTTGAAGAGCTTCATGGTCCTTTCCAACTCCTTTTCCAGGTTGTTCTCCTTGTTACGGAGTTTTTCAAGCATGGTCGACATCCGCTCGCTTTGTTTTTGTTCGAGCAGTTTTTTGAGTTCCTGGTAAAGTTTGTTGGTATCTTCGTCCATAAGGTCGTTCATCAGCTTCTGCAATTGCTCGATCTTCGCCTGCAACTCCGGACTTTGCTGGTTGAACTGCCGCGACTTTTCGTTGGCATCCTGGTGCTTTTCTTTCAAAGCTTCCAATTCCTTCATCAACTCCTCGCGCTTGCGCAGCACTTCCTCGACCTGTTTTTGCTCCTTGAAATCGAGTTCTTTGTTGCTTTTCAAACGGTTATCCAGGTTATCCAGCTCCTTTTGCAGGTTCTGCGCTTTTTTCATGGCCGACTGCATTTGATTTTCGGTTTCCTGTTCCGATTTGCGAACTTCTGCTTCCAGCTGATCTTTGGATGGAACCGTAAACTGAATAGATCGGGAACGGGCACTTTTCGCGCCATTTACACCATCATTATCCCAAACCTGCGCGTAATATTCGATTTTGTCGCCGGGAGCCAGTTTCAGACTATCGACATACCATTGGAAGAAAAAGCTCTGGGTATTGACGGTTTTGTTGAATGGAATAGGAATGCTTTTCGCCTGCGCCGGTTTGTCCTCATTGGCCCTTTTCACCGAGTAGAACATCCTGAGCTGTGAAAAACCGTAATCGTCACTGATCGAACCGCCGAGTACGAGGTAATTGTATAATGTTGTATCCTGGAAATTTTCGAGGTTCATCACCGGATATTTGTCCGGGATCACATTGATGAAATAGCCGATCTTGTCCGAATTCGTTGTTTCATCATTTTTCAGATTAACCTGATATTGAGCCGATTTCCTGACGGTCCGCCGGATCTCGAAATGATCACCGTTGCTCTCTTTTGCCCGGTAAAATGCCGAGTCATTCTCGAATTTGATAGCCAGTGATCTCGTAGAAGATGTATTGAAATTCCATTCGATCGTCGTGCCTTCCGGTACCGAAAGGTTACCAACATTATTCAGGCCCTCGGAAGGTTTGTTCAGATACGCAGGATAATGCAGGTTCACATCAAACGACAGTAGCGACGGCCTTTCGTTCACCACAATGCGATATTCTTCCGAAGCATAACCGGCGGCATCAAAGGAGAATGCAACGTCGCGTTGCAGGTTCTTGAATGTGTAGGAGAAATCCTTGCCGCTTTCCTGGGTCAGTTTGAAACGTGTGCCGTTTTGGACCAGGTAAACAGCCGAAGGTAATGCTTCGCCCTGCAATTTTAGTTTTAATGTAAAATCCTCATTTCGAAATGCTTTCAAACTCTTGTTTTGTAACTCAAAAGAGAAAGGTGCGTAGGTGTAATTTTTCTGAAAATGGATAATGCGGTCGGAGCTGGATGAGAAAAAAGAGGGATTAAAAAGCAGAATTACCGCAATAGCCGCCAGCGGGTACACCGCGTATTTGAGCCGTTTTTTATTTTCATTAAAACGAATGGCATCCGAAAAGCGGACGATCAGCAACTGCCCTGATTTCTGCCGTATACTCGCGTCGATCAGGTCAGACTGGCTGCCGGTCAGGTTTCCCAGTTGGAGCGTATTCACCAGCTTATCTCCTATTTCCGGAAAGTACTGCCCTATCTGCAATGCGGCCTGCTCGTCCGAAAGTGGTTTTTTTAATCCATACAAATGAATTATCGGCTGAATCACCCATTGCACAAACGAAAACGCCAGAACCGCCAGAAAGCCGAAAAATAGCATCCCGCGCACCAGCGAGCTGAAACGCCCGAAATATTCGATGGTATTGAAAAACAAAAAGACAGTCAGCAGCAATGCGATCGAGAATATCGCGCCTTTGAGTAACTGGTTCTGATAATATTTCTGACGGTATTCCTGAATGCGGAGCAACAGGCCTTCCATTGAGGTAGTGAAAGGAGCCATAGTGGTCTAGGTATAAGCTGTGAAGTTTTATAACGCATGCGGCCCTTAAAAATTACCGGATGCCTACACACGCTAAAAACAAAGAAATATAGCGAATTCCCGGCACATTTATCCCAGAAAGTATTGAAATATCCGGGCATCGTCATACCGGGTGTAGCCACACCGGGTGTCGCACACCGTTTGGAGTCAGAGGTTGATCAGTACACCGAGTGAAGCATAGTTGATCAGATTGAAATTATAGATCTTGTCATTATCGGCTCCGCCTTCCAGCATCCGGTAACCGAGCTTGATACCGATGGTATTGTTGAAATTGTAGGCAACCCCGCCAAAGATATCTTCGGCACGTCCCTGCTTGGCGGCCAACGCATCTCCTTCCAGAATGAGGCTCCAGTGATAGGCGGGTTTCCAGGAAGCATAAAAATTAATGAGCGGTACGAATCCGAGATTGTCGTAATGCGTGTCGGCGAACTCGCTTTTGAAGCGGATGTCGGCGTCGCGGATCTTGCCTGTAATCCCCGCCCCTATTCTCCACTTTCCATTGGCCAGAAAATCGTAGCGGTAGGTAAGCCGGTATGAGTTGAACTTGTAATCGACATTCAGCGGCTGGCCGGCGATGAAGTTGCTATTGTTGAAATTGGTGTTCTGTGAAAGTGCCCCGCGGTAATGGACGGTCAGCGGTGCGAACAATGCGGAGATGTTATGCCGGTTGGCGATCCGGTAGCTCGCACGAATGCGATAAAACGCACTCTGGTCCAGTTTGAGCTGCTCTGGAAGATTGACGAGCGTACCGCTTTTGTTAGGAATTTGGACTTTATTGTAACTCGTGCCGAGGATCAGGCCGCCTTCGACGTCGAAGTTCAGCTGCGCCAACGCGCATGTATATGCGCTGCATATGAGGATTATGAGCAGAGAAATAGTGGTTTTCATAAGCAACGTTGATATATAAAAAAACAAACAACCCGGGACCGGATTGTTTGTACAAAATCAATGCCTGAAGAAGACTAAAATCGGCCGCTTCGCAGCGATTTATGCAGGAATTGGCTCGGAAGAGTTTTTTACAGCTCTTACAAAAGCTTTTATATCATTTTCAAGATCGGTACTCTCCTGCAACGCGCGGATAAATGCGCTGCCGATAATGGCGCCGGCGGCATGGCTCGAAGCTTTCGCGAATGTGTCGTGATCTTTGATACCAAAACCGATGAGTCGCGGATTGCGGAGGTGCATCGCGTCGAGTTTTTCGAAGTACGCTTCCATATCGTCGCTTACCCCGGATTTTGAGCCGGTGACGCTTGCGGAGGAAACGGTGTAGATGAAACCTTCGCTCACCTCGTCGATCTGCCTGATACGCGCTTCGGAAGTCTGCGGCGTTACCAGGAAGATGTTCAGCAACCCGTGCGCATCGAAAATGGATTTGTATTCATTGAGATACACATCCATCGGCATATCCGGGAGAATGAGCCCGTCCACACCTACCTCGGCGCATTTGGCACAAAAATCTTCGATACCAAATTGCAATACCGGGTTGATATAACCCATCAGCAGCACTGGTACCGAAACGGTTTCCCGCATGTTTTTCAGCTGATCGAACAAAATGCGCACGGACATTCCGTTTTCCAGCGCGCGGTCATTGCTCTGCTGGATCGTCTCGCCGTCGGCCACAGGGTCGGAATAGGGCATCCCGATCTCAACCAGGTCGGCGCCGCCATCCTGCAATGCTTTGAGGACACGGGTAGTATCGTTCAGTTCGGGAAAACCGGCTGTGAAATAGACGTTCAGCAAGCCTGTCCGTCCGCTCGATTCGCCGCCCGTGTTATTAATATTCTGAAAAAGACTTACAATGCGGTTCATTCCTGTGTCCAGTAGTCAACAACTAATACTTTGTCCAGGGTTGGTTCCAGGACTTTTACAAATGCTTTGTGTTCAGGATGCGGCAGGTACACTTCGCGGCCGGCTTCGCTGTCGAAGCTCACGAAAAACACGTGTGTGAAACCCTGTGCCAATCCTTCGGGGCTGTTGTTGGTACCCCATTCAAATGCTTTTACTTCCTTGATTTTCGTAGGCAGTTTTCTGAAAGCATCTTCCACTTCTTTCACTTGCGCTGGTGTTGCAGAATCCTTGAATTTGAAGAGAACAACGTGGCGCAGCATTTTTTTAGGTGGATTTGAAGGTGAAACAAATGCCATAGTGCTGAAAAGGACCATGGAAGCAAGCAAAAAGAGTTTAAATCTCTGCATATGGTGGTATGGATTAAGGTGATCCGGAACAGGTACTAAGCCGAGCAGTTGAGGCATTCGCCTTCGTCGCTGAACTTCAGACGATCGAATTCGCCCAGTTTTTCTTTCATTTCAAGGATCTCGTCTTCCATGTCGCAACGTTCGAAAAGCGACAGTTCACCCGAGTTTACCTTCGCTTCCAGCTCCTGGATTTTCAACCTGAGATCGAAAACCTCAGGCAATGTCAATGTAGCCATGTGATGTTGTATTGAGGTGAGAATTAATCGATGTATTTCATATAAGTACCCATATCCTTGTCGCCACGGCCCGAGAGGTTCAATACCACCGTTTCGTTCTCAGAAGCGCCCAGACGGCCCAAAACGGCCAGTGCGTGCGATGATTCCAATGCGGGGATAATGCCTTCGTGGCGTGTCAGCTCGAATGCAGCCTGTACCGCTTCGTCGTCGGTCGCGGAAAGGAATGTACCGCGGCCGCTGTCGTAAAGCCATGCATGCTGGGGACCGATGCCCGGATAATCCAACCCGGCGGAGATAGAAAATGGTTCCACCACCTGTCCATCTTCGGTTTGCATGAGGATGGTGCGGCTGCCATGGAGCACGCCGGGCTTGCCCAATGCCGTAGTAGCCGCGGAATGCCCGGAAGTAAGCCCCATACCCGCGGCTTCAACTGCTACAAGTTTGACGTTTTCTTCGTCGAGGAAGTGGTAAAATGCACCGGCCGCATTGCTGCCGCCGCCTACACAAGCCACTACATAGTCGGGTGTTTCTTTGCCGGTATGCTCTTTCAACTGCCAGCGGATTTCCTCCGAAATAACAGACTGGAACCTCGCCACCATATCAGGATAGGGATGCGGGCCCACCACGGAGCCGATAATGTAATGCGTATCGACCGGATTGTTGATCCAGTGGCGCATGGCCTCGTTGGTAGCATCTTTCAGTGTACGCGACCCGCACGTGGCCGGACGCACTTCCGCGCCGAGCATCTTCATGCGCGCCACGTTAGGCGCCTGGCGCTCGATATCGAGCTCGCCCATGTACACGATGCATTCAAGGTCCATCAGTGCGCATACGGTCGCTGTGGCAACGCCGTGCTGGCCAGCGCCGGTTTCCGCAACAATGCGTTTTTTGCCCAGGCGCTGCGCCATCAGGATCTGTCCGATGGTATTGTTCACCTTGTGCGCGCCGGTGTGGCAGAGGTCTTCCCTTTTGAGGAAAATATTGGTTTTATATTTTTCCGAAAGCCGGTTGGCGCGGTAAAGCGGCGTGGGCCGGCCTACGTAATGGCGTAGTAAATCGTTGAATTCCTTTTGAAAAGAAGGGTCTGCGATCACTTGGAGGTAGTTCTCACGGAGTTCTTCCACATTCGGGTACAGCATTTCAGGAATGAATGCCCCACCGAAAGTTCCATAGTAACCGCGGTCATTTACCTGATACGACTTCTTTTCTGCAATTGATTCCATATAAATTATGCTTCCGCTTCTTCTTGCTCTTTTACACGAACTAAACTAAACAACTCTTCCAGTTTGGCGATGTCCTTCACGCCCGGCTCGGTTTCAAACTTGCTGTTGACATCGATGCCGTAAATGGGCATGGTTTGGGATAATGTGATGATCTCCTCGATGTTGTCCAGGCCGATACCGCCGCTGAGGAGGAATGGCTTCTCATTATCGTATTTGCTGAGCAGCTTCCAGTCAAATGCCATGCCGTTGCCGCCGGGGTTTTCGCCTTTGGTATCGAACAAAAACAGGTCGCAGAAAGATTTGTAGTTGTTCAGCATTGCGAAATTGAACTTCTCGTCGATCGAAAACGCCTTGATCACACTCACCCCTTTCTGACGGATGCTCCGGCAGATATCGGGCATTTCGTTGCCATGTAACTGCACGTATTGCAGGTCGTATTTTTTGACCATGTTCAGAATATGGCCCGGGTTGGCATTCACGAACACACCTACTTTTTTGATGCTTTGTGGAATGCTGCGGACATATTCTTCACTCAATTCCTCACCTACAAAACGCGCTGATTTTTCATAGAAAATAAACCCTATAAAATTGGGCTGTAAGGCCACTACCTGCTCAATGTTGCCTTGCTGGCGCAATCCGCAAACTTTAATTTTCATAGAACCAGAGGATTTAAATTGCTATGTTGAGTTAAGTTTTGCTGCAAACCAGCAAGTGCGGCCCCGGGGTTTGCAGTTTTCATAAATGTTTCTCCAATCAAAAAGCCTTTGTAGCCGTGTTGAAACAGCTTAACAATGGTTTCGGCATCTTTCAGCCCGCTTTCTGAGATCTTCACGAATGCATCGGGGATCTGCTCGCTCAATGCGATGGAGATCTCGATGGAGGTTTCAAAGGTTTTCAAATTGCGGTTATTGACACCGACGATATCGATGTGCTCGCCGACGCTGACGGCCAGTTCTTCTGCACTATGGACTTCCAGCAGCACTTCCAGCCCCAGATCGTGCGCCCTGCGGCTCAAATGAGTGATTTCCGAGGGCCTAAGGCACGCGGCGATGAGCAAAATCACGTCCGCACCGATGGATTTGGCTTCAAAAATCTGGTATTCGTCCACGATGAAATCTTTTCTCAGCATGGGAATCTGCGGGTTAGCCTCCCTGGCTGCGAGGAAATCAGCGAATGAGCCGCCGAAGAAGTCGATATCAGTCAGAACAGAAAGCCCTGCAGCGCCTGCATTCACATAATCCTTCGTCACGATTTCAGGCAGCACATCACCGTTGATAATGCCTTTGGAAGGGGATTTCCGTTTGAATTCCGAGATAATGCGGGGTGTTGCAGAAGATCTTAGCGACCCTGCCAGCGAAGAAGTTTCCCGCGCGAACAACGGCTCCTTTTCCAGATCGGAAATGGTACGTAGCTTTTTTGATTCGCTGATTTCTTCCTGCTTTCGGGCGATAATTTTTTCTAAAATATTCATCTAAAAATGCTGTAACTGCAATTATATCAAAAGGGAAAAATGCCTTCCCACTAACTATTCTTCAATCAATTTTTTGAAAGCTGCCAATGCTTTCTTGCTTTCAAGCGACTCCCGGGCTGTTTCCACAGCATCCAAAAGGGATAATGCCGGATTGGCACAGTAAAGCGCCATAGCTGCATTGGCCAGCACCGCCTGCTTCTGCGAGGAGGTTGCATTGTCATTCAAAACATTCATGAAAATCCGGGCTGAATCTTCCACCGTTTCGCCACCGGATAAATCCCCGGCGCGCAGCGTTTGAAGCCCTAAATGAGAAGGGGTAAGAACTTGCTCGGAGTGAGCAGTGATTATTTTAAAAGCACCTGTCAATGACACTTCGTCGTATCCGTCTAATGCGTGAAGAACAAGAAATTGCTTATCCGTTTGTTGGTAAAGATAAGCAAAAAGACGCGCTAATTCAAGACTAAATACGCCCACAAGCTGTTTTTTCGGCGATACCGGATTCACCATCGGACCCAGCATGTTGAAGAACGTTTTCACGCCTAATTCCTTCCGCACCGGCGCCACATTCTTCATAGCGGGGTGAAAAAGAGGGGCATGCAAAAAGCATACGCCGGCCTGATCTATCTTCCTTTCGAGGTAATCCTTGTCGTTTGTAAATTTCGCTCCCAGGTATTCCAGCACCGTCGACGATCCGCACATCGACGAAACGCCGTGGTTGCCATGCTTTGCCACCCGCTGCCCTGCACCCGCCACCACAAAACACGAGAGCGTCGAAATATTGAATGTGTCTTTGCCATCTCCTCCGGTGCCGCAAACGTCGATCGGGTCGTAGGCCGACAAATCGACCGAGAGGCACAATTCGAGCAAACCATCGCGGAAGCCTTCGAGCTCTTCCACGGTAATGCTTCTCATGGCATAAGTAGTTAAAAAAGAGGCAATTTCGGAGTTAGAGTATTTGCCTGTACCGATGCCCATTAAAACGTCTTTGGCTTGCTCCTTGTCAAGGACTTTATATTCAAAAAGATGGCTAAGAATTTGTTTCATGATTATTTCAATAGCTAAATATCGTCGGGTAATGTGGTGTTATTTTGAAAGGAGGTCAGATCTGTAACCAGTTTTGAAGCATTTCCTTGCCATGCTCTGTTAAAACCGACTCGGGGTGAAATTGAAGGCCTTTTACATCAAATTTCTTGTGTGAAAGCCCCATTACACGGCCTTTTTCATCGACGGCCGTAATGGTAAGGTCATCTGTAAATGTCTCCGGAATGACAGTCCAGGAGTGGTACCGGCCCACTTTGATCTCCTGGGGCAGGCCTTTGAAAAGGCGGTCGCTGGTGTCGGTTACAATGGCTGTGTCGGCGATGCCGTGCAATACGTCGGTCATATTTTCCAATGTGGCGCCATAAACCTCCCCTATTCCCTGATGCCCGAGGCAAATACCAAGAATGCTCTTGGAAGCCCCGTATTCGCGGATCACCTCGTGCATAATGCCCGCCTCGGACGGAATCCCGGGCCCCGGAGAAAGGAGGATCTTGTCATAATTTCCGACGTCTTCCAGGGCGATCTTGTCGTTCCGGTAAATGTCCACCTGGTCGTGCAGCTCGCGAAGGATGTACACGAGATTATAGGTGAAAGAATCGTAATTGTCGAGAACTAATATTTTCATTTGGACGGTAAATTTCAAATCGTTTAAACGGCAATTTTATAATCCAGGACCAACTCGTCCCCTGCTTTCCCACGAATGCCCCAGTTGTGCGGCGGCGTCTCCGTAAGCGTAATTTCCACGTCATTTGGCGTGATACCGAGCTCTTCCTCAAATTTCCGGAATATAAGTTGGTATAAACGCTTCTTTGCCTCGATGGAACGGCCCTCAAACAGCGCTATTTCTATGATGGTATACCGCTCGCTTCTGCCTTCCGGATAAAAGAAATCGCCTTCATCGAGATAAAAGAAACGGTGCGCCCGCTTGTTTTGGGGATATTGGAAGGCTTCTACGACGCAACTATGCAAAGTATCGGACACCTTCTCGCGAACCGCGTACAGCGAAGATTTAAGGCCATATATCTTGATCTGCGACATGGTTTCTGCTTTTAGAGTCCCTCTGCTACCTGAATGGCCTGGCGCAATGCAGCCAGCTTGCTGTTGATCTCCTGCAATTCGCTTTCGACGTTTGATTTTGCAACTACACCCATTCCAGCGCGGAAGAAAAGCGTATTATCCTTGCTGAGGAACGTCCGGATCGCGATCGCGTGGTTGAAATCGCCATTGAAATCCATAAAACCGATGGCTCCGCCATAAATGCTGCGGTTACTGGTTTCCATCTGATCGATCAGCTTCATCGCATTATGCTTGGGCGCGCCCGATAATGTACCTGCGGGAAACGTGTCAGCCACCAGTTGAAGCGGATTTACGCCCACGTTCATTTTCCCAACTACTTTCGATACCAGATGGATCACGTGCGAGTAGTACTGCACCTCCTTGTAATTTGTGACTTTTACGGCATCGCAGCTACGGCTCAGGTCGTTCCGTGCCAGATCCACCAGCATCACGTGCTCAGCGGTCTCTTTTGGGTCATTAAGCAGGTTTTGCGCCGCTTCGGCATCAGCCTGGTCGTCTCCCGTGCGACGGAAAGTGCCTGCAATGGGGTGAATTTCGGCCTGGCCGTTTTTGATGAATATCTGTTTTTCAGGAGAAGATCCGAAGATCTTGTAATTGCCGTAGTCGAAATAGAACAGATAAGGCGAGGGATTAATGGAGCGCAATGCGCGGTAAACGTTGAATTCGTCGCCCTGGAACTTACGGCTGAAACGGCGGGAAGGGACGATTTGGAACACATCCCCGCGGAGGCAGTGGTCGATTCCTTTCTGGATTACCTTCCGCATTTCGTCGTCGGTGACGTTCGAGGTTTCGTCGGCTGTAATAGTGAAACCATACTGCGGAAAGTTCCGGTTTTTGATCAGCACTTCAATCTGATCGATTCCGCTTTCCTCGGTCGGTTCGCCATATTGGTGCTCAAAAATGTAAAGTTCATTCTTGAAGTGATTAATGGCGATGACGTATCTGTAAACCTGGTAAAATATCTGGTCTATTTCGGTCTCCGGGTTGGCAGGCTGAATTTCGATGTCTTCGAAATAGGTCACTGCATCGTAGGTCATATGCCCAAAGAGCCCATTTGTAATGAAAGGGAACTTGCTCTTTTCGGAGACGAAGCTCTGCGCAAAGCCGTAAAGGGCCTGAACAGCGTCCTTGCGGTTAGTCAGCTCAAACTTCACCTCGGTGTTGTCGGGAAATTTCTGTGTAACCGTGCTGTTATTGAGTTTGAAAGAAGCGATCGGGTCGCAGCAGATATATGTAAATGAATTTTCATTACCGTGGTAATCCGAGCTTTCGAGGAGAACGGTATTCACAAAACGGTCACGGAGCTTCAAATAGATCGAAACGGGCGTCAGCGTGTCGGCAAGGAGCTTTTTGTGGCGTGTAGTAATCGGGTAAGTCTTGTTCAGGGTTTTCATTTGCGGTAATGTAAAGTGTATAAAAAAAACGGCTCGCTGTCAGATGAACAGCGAGCCGTTTGAATGTATATTTTGATTCTATACCATGCAATAGCCTTACTTGTCCATCTCGGAAGGATAAGTACGCCACCACCAAATAGTATTGAATAATTTCATAGTTGATTTTGCCTTGCGACAGTTACGGTCACAAATATAGAAAAAAGAATTATTGGTGCAGAATTTTGCAAAATATTTCTGCATGATTTTGCAAGAAGGCGTTCAAAAACAGAACCAGAAGCTTAAAAACGAGGAACCTAAGCTGCGAGAATAGCTGCCACAGTGGCAGAGTGAACAGTCCTAAAACGCAAAAAAGCCCCACATATCTGCGGGGCTTTTGTATTAATAATTGTGGCGGCTACCTACTTTACCAGGTTTGAT
>CBIHPQ010000044.1:0-22656 GCA_966211825.1 uncultured Dyadobacter sp.
GTCAACATCACCGCACCCATGATAACAAAGTACAGCGCTACGATTTCCAATACGAATATCAGAATTCCACCGCTACCTCTTGATACGAACTCTTTATAGATCGCACCAGGAAAACGCGAAACGATACCAATCATGATCAGCATCGAAATACCGTTACCAATACCTTTATCTGTGATCCGCTCGCCAAGCCACATGCAGAACATGGTACCAGCTGTAAGTACAAATACAGAAGATATAGTGAACATGCTTCTGGAAACCAGAAGAGCCTCGTCAGGTACCGTTGTATTCAAATACGCGGTACCTTGAACAAGTGTAACAACGATAGTCAGAACCCGGGTAATTTGGTTCAGCTTTTTGCGGCCTGACTCCCCTTCTTTTTGCATCTTCTGAAAATATGGCAATGCCATAGTCAACAGCTGGATCGCAATGGAAGCGGAGATGTAAGGCATGATACCCAATGCAAAAATGGACGCTTTGCTAAAAGCGCCACCTAAGAAAGTATCCAGCAACCCTAACAATCCCTGTGTGGATACATTCATTTGATCAGGCTCAACACCTGGCAACGCAACGTAAGACCCCAACCGGAAGATCGTTATAAACAAAAGAGTGTTGAGAATACGTGTTCTCAACTCCTCAATCGCAAATATGTGTTTTATAGTCTCTAAAAATCGTTTCATCTTCTGGGCTTACACGCTCTGTTCAAAGTAAACAAATTCTGTCGGGTATCGCAGCTAAATTACAATTTAACTGCTTTACCTCCCGCCTTCTCGATCGACTCGATAGCCGAGGCAGAAAACCCATGAGCCTGAACTTCAACCGCAGAAGAAATCTGACCTCTGTTAAGGATTTTAACCAGGTCATTCTTCGTGCTAAGACCATTTTCACGAATCAGATCCAACGTTACTACCGCAACTCCGGTTTTCTCAACCAATGCCTGGATAGCATCCAGGTTCAACGCCTTGTATTCAACGCGGTTGATGTTGTTGAAACCGAATTTCGGCAAACGTCTTTGAAGAGGCATCTGACCACCTTCGAAGCCCAGCTTGCGGCTGTAACCTGAACGCGACTGCGCCCCTTTGTGTCCACGTGCAGCAGTGCCCCCTTTACCGGAACCCTGGCCACGTCCAACCCGCTTTCCTACCTTAACGGAACCAGCAGCCGGTTTTAATGAACTTAAATTCATACTATTGGAATATTAGATTTCTTCGACTTTAACCAAGTGGCTTACCTTACGGATCATTCCCGCGATGGCATCGCTGTTTTCTTTCTCAACAGACCGGTTCAGTTTACCAAGACCCAACGCCTTAATCGTCAGTTTTTGTCTCTCAGGACGGTCAATTGTGCTCTTAACTTGTGTAATACGTACTTTTGACATGATTACTCTCAGATTGAGGATAATCCCGAAGGATTATCCGTTGAATACTTTTTCCAATTTAACGCCGCGTTGGAAAGCAACCTGATGCGGAGCTCTCATTTTCAAAAGAGCGTCAATTGTAGCCTTGATTACGTTGTGGGGGTTCGATGAACCTTTGGATTTCGCAAGTACGTCTTTGATACCTGCACTTTCCAGCACCGCCCGCATCGGGCCACCTGCCAATACTCCCGTACCAGGAGCAGCCGGCTTGATCAGAACGAAACCACCGCTGAACTTACCTTCCATTGCGTGAGGAACGGTATGTTTTAGCATAGGAATTTGGATCAGGTTTTTCTTAGCATCGTCAATTCCTTTGGCGATCGCGTCAGTTACCTCATTGGCTTTGCCCAATCCGTAACCTACAACTCCATTTCCGTCTCCAACTACCACGATGGCAGAGAAGCTGAAACGACGACCACCTTTTACTACTTTTGCTACCCGGTTGATCGCTACAACGCGCTCTTTCAGGTCTGATTCGTTAACCTTTGAAGGTCTTGTATTTGTAGACATAGTCTTTGTTATACTTAGAATTTCAGGCCACCCTCACGAGCTCCGTCGGCCAATGCTTTTACCTTACCATGGTACAAATATCCATTACGGTCAAAAACTACTGCCTGGATACCTGCTTCCTGCGCTTTCTCTGCGATTTTCTTTCCTACCTGGGCAGCAACTTCAACGTTGGTGTTTTCTTTTCTGCCTCCCAGATCAACCGATGATGCGCTTGCAAGAGTAATACCCTGCACGTCATCGATAATCTGCGCATATATGCTTGTGTTGGAACGGAAGACTGAAAGTCTAGGGCGCTCCGCGCTTCCCTTCACTCTTTTACGGATGTGAAGTTTCAGGCGCTGTCTTCTATCTGCTTTTACGTTAGCCATCTTTAATCTTATCTTACTTGTTTATAACATTGATCGGTGGCTACGCACTATTTCTTAGAAGCAGACTTACCTGCCTTACGACGGACCACTTCACCAACAAAACGGATACCTTTACCTTTGTAAGGTTCAACTTTGCGAAGGGATTTGATTTTCGCTGCCACTACACCGATCAGTTCCTTGTCGATTCCTTCAAGGATCACCTTTGGATTCTGACCTTTTTCCGATGTGGTAGTTACTTTGATCTCTCCCGGGATCGCCATGAAGATATTGTGTGAGTAACCCAATTGAAGTTCGAGAACATTGTTCGTCGAGCTCGCTTTGTAACCTACCCCGATGATTTCAAGCTCACGCTTATAACCTGCATCCACTCCGATCACCATATTATTGATCAGTGAGCGATAAAGGCCATGCAATGCTTTGTGACGCTTCTGTTCAGTAGGGCGCGTAACTTTCAGTTCGCTGCCCTCTACCTCAACGGTGATATCGCTATCCACCGCCTGAGTAAGAGTGCCTTTCGGCCCTTTTACAGATACTACGTTATCTTCTGCAACCGACACAGATACACCTGCGGGCAAAACGATAACTTTATTTCCTATTCGTGACATTTCCTGAATAACTTTTAAATATTAATACACGAAACATAACACTTCACCACCCACATTCAGTGTCTTAGCTTCCTTATCTGTCATTACACCTTTCGATGTAGAGATGATCACTGTTCCTAAGCCGCCCAATACACGTGGCAGTGTTGATGAACCTGAATATTTACGTAGTCCAGGCTTACTAACCCTCTCCAATTTCACAATTGCAGATTGCTTTGTCACAGGATTATATTTCAAAGCAATCTTTATAACTCCCTGAGGACCAACCTCGTCGAATTTATAGCTTTGAATGTACCCTTTATCAAAAAGTACCTTAGTAATCTCTTTTTTTATGTTGGATGCAGGTATCTCAACAACCCGGTGCTTCGCTTTGATAGCGTTTCTGAGTCTCGTCAGATAGTCTGCTATGGGATCCGTTAACATGTTTATGCCAAGTTTAAACACCCCCTTTTGAACGGGAGTGCAAAGTTAAGTAATTGAAATCAGAATTGAAAGTATTCTTACCAACTTGATTTTGTAACTCCTGGAATTTTTCCATCTGACGCCATATCGCGGAACAATACCCGGGAAATTCCGAATTTACGCATATAACCGCGAGGTCTTCCGGTGATTTTGCACCGGTTGTGCAGGCGTACAGGAGAAGAGTTACGTGGTAACTTGTCAAGACCAACCCAGTCACCGGCAGCTTTTAACTTGGTACGCTTTTCAGCATAACGTTCTACTAGCGCTTGTCTTTTTCTCTCCCGTGCTTTTACTGATTCTTTTGCCATTGTCGGTAAATAATCTTAGTAGTATTTTCTTATTTATTCGCGTTGGTGAAAGGCATACCCAATGCTTTCAGCAATTCGTAGCTCTCTTCATCAGAGTTGGTAGAGGTCACGAAAGTGATATCCATACCCGTGATTTTAGCCACTTTTTCGATGCTGATCTCAGGGAAAATAATCTGCTCCTTCACACCGAACGTATAATTTCCACGTCCATCGAACCCTTTGTCGCTGATACCTTTGAAGTCACGTACACGTGGCATTGCAATGCTGGTCAAACGATCAAGGAATTCGTACATCTTGTCACCACGAAGCGTTACTTTCGCTCCGATAGGCATGTTTTCACGCAACTTAAAGTTAGAAACCGCCTTTTTGGAGATAGTAGCTATTGCTTTTTGTCCTGTGATCAGGCTCAACTCTTCCACACCGGTGTCAACAAGTTTCTTGTCTGCCACCGCAGCTCCGATACCTTTGTTGATAACAATCTTTGTCAAGCGGGGAACCTGCATTGTTGACTTATACTCGAATTTCCCCTTCAATTGCGAAACGATTTCGCTAACGTATTTCTCTTTTAATCTAGGCGTCGCCATGTTTGAAAGTGATTATGTGGATTGCCGACCCACGCGCTTGGTTATAAAAATCAACTGCTTTTTCGGCAAATCCGGATTACAATAAGTTTCCGGATTTTTTTGAAAAGCGTTGCAGTTTTCCTTTGTCGTTCGCTTTACGGCCTGTTCTTGAAGCTTCTCCTGTTTTAGGGTCCACTACCATCAGGTTGCTGATGTGAATCGCGCCTTCGCGTTTTTCGATGCTTCCTTGTGGGTTTTGCGCGTTTGGCTTAACGTGCTTGGTGATCATGTTCACACCTTCCACAGTAGCTCTCTGTTTTTCTACAAGCACCTTGGTGATTACGCCAGTCTCGCCTTTTGCGTTACCTGAAATAACTTTCACGGTATCACCCTTGCGAACGTGCAATTTTGCCGGTGCTTTTTTATTTGTACTTTCCATTGAGGTATTCTCTTAACAGTTTAAAGAAATACTGATGTTTTGATTTCTTACAACACTTCTGGTGCCAGTGATACGATTTTCATGAATTGCTTCTCGCGCAACTCCCGGGCAACCGGTCCGAAAATACGTGAACCGCGTGGCTCATCATTGTTGTTCAATAAAACTGCCGCATTATCTTCAAACCGGATGTAGGTTCCATCCTTACGACGTACTTCTTTCTTTGTACGTACAACCACGGCTTTAGAAACCGTTCCTTTTTTCATATTGCTCGAAGACAGAGCGGATTTCACTGTCACGACGATCTTATCGCCCACCGAAGCGTAACGCTTTCCAGTTCCGCCAAGTACCCGGATTACGAGTACTTCTTTCGCGCCACTGTTATCGGCTACTGACAGTCTTGATTCTTGTTGTACCATGATTACTTCGCTCTTTCAAGGATTTCTACTAATCTCCAACGCTTGTTTTTGCTAAGCGGACGAGTTTCCATTACACGGATCGTGTCACCGATACCAACCTGGTTTGTTTCGTCGTGTACCATCAGTTTGGTAGTTTTAGTCATAAACTTACCATACTTGGCGTGCTTCACTTTACGCACGACAGTGATCACACAGGATTTCTCCATTTTGTTGCTCACTACCTTGCCAATTCTCTCTTTACGTAAATTTCTTTCTGTTGCCTCCATAATTTCTAAACTGTTTACTGTTGGTTAGATTTAGCCGACAGCTCGGTTAAGAGTCTTGCAATTTCCTTACGTGAGGCGCGAATACGCAAAGGGTTCTCAATAGGAGAAATAGCATGCGCAAATTTCAACCGGAGTAAGCGCTCTCTCTCTTGGGCGATCTGCTCTTTCAGCTGATCCTGCGACAGATTCTTGATTTCTTTACTAGTCATTGCTTTAAATAATTAGCGTTCTAAATACGTTCGGACTAACTTCTATTCCTGATAATCCCGGCGTACGATGAACTTTGTCTTAATTGGCAACTTCTGTGCTGCCAAACGCAATGCTTCGTTTGCGGTATCCAGCGCAACACCAGTCGCTTCGAAAATGATAGTTCCAGGTTTAACAGGGGCTACCCAATACTCAGGGGCACCTTTACCTTTACCCATACGAACCTCTGCAGGTTTCTTGGTGATCGGCTTGTCAGGGAATACCCGGATCCAAACCTGACCTTCGCGTTTCATTGCACGTGTTACCGAGATACGGGCTGCTTCGATCTGGCGAGCAGTCAACCAACCTGGTTCCAGCGCTTTTATTGCAAACGATCCAAAAGCGATCTCATGTCCGCGGGTCGCGAGACCGTTGTGCGAACCTTTGTTCTTTTGTTGCTTGCGAAATTTTGTCCTTTTCGGCTGTAACATGATTCTAATCTATTTGAACCGGTCTGATACCGGAAAGTATCTGATTACTTCTTCTTGTTCTTATTGCGTTTGCGACGATCTGCGTCACCTCCGCCTCCTCCTTCACCACGTGGAGCGCCGTCGTTTCTGTCACGACCGCCGCCTCTTCTGTCACCACGTCCGCCACGGTCATTACCGCCACGTTCGCCACCTTGTGCGCTTCTTTCAGCTCTGTCTGATGCCGCAGTTGCTGCACTTGGAGTCAGGTCACGCTTTCCGTACAATTCACCTTTGAAGATCCATACTTTAATACCGATCTTACCGTAGATAGTTTGTGCTTCGGAGATAGCGTAATCGATGTCCGCTCTCAATGTATGCAAAGGAATACGTCCTTCTTTGTATTCTTCTGTACGGGCCATTTCAGCACCACCCAGACGACCCGCCAAACGGATTTTGATTCCTTGCGTTCCCACACGCATTGCAGAAGCGATTGATTGCTTCATCGCACGACGGTAAGAAATACGAGCCTGCAATTGCTGAGCGATAGCTTCGCCTACCAGTTTCGCATCGATTTCAGGACGTTTGATTTCGTAGATGTTGATTTGAACATCTTTTCCTGTAATCTTTTTAAGCTCTTCTTTAATTTTATCAACTTCACTACCACCTTTACCGATCACGATACCCGGGCGGGCAGTGTGGATGGTCAAAGTGATGCGTTTAAGTGTACGTTCAATAACTACTTTTGAAATCGATCCTTTCGGGATACGTGCTTTGATGTAGTTACGGATTTTTTCGTCTTCAACCAGTTTGTCAGAGAAGTCTTTTCCTCCGTACCAGCTAGATTCCCATCCTCTAACAATTCCTAGTCTTAGACCTATCGGATTAACCTTTTGTCCCATTCGAAATAGATCGTTTTACTTATGATTCGCTAATTACTGCTTCATTTACTGACACCGACGCGTCGTCTACCACGATTGTGATGTGGTTGGAACGCTTACGGATCCTGTGTGCCCTTCCCTGAGGTGCAGGGCGCAAACGCTTCAACATGCGTCCACCGTCAATGAAAACGGTTTTAACGATCAGGTCAGCGTCTTCCAGTTTCGATCCTTCATTCTGTTGCTGCCAGTTGGCAACGGCAGAAAGAAGAACTTTGTGCAAAACCGGCGATGAAGCTCTCGGTTGGAATTTCAAAAGTGCCAACGCTTTGCTGACCTTCTGTCCGCGAATCATGTCGGCCACCAATCTCATCTTACGAGGAGAAGTAGGCACATCCTTTAATATAGCTCTTGCTTCCATGTTCTTTTCAGATATCGGCTCGTCCGTTAGGACCAGCTACGTCGACAAATTATTTTCTTCCTTTATCTTTTTTAGCGGTGTGGCCACGGAAGTTTCGGGTTGGAGAGAACTCGCCCAGTTTGTGTCCTACCATGTTTTCAGTTACATAAACAGGGATGAACTTGTTTCCGTTATGTACTGCAAATGTATGCCCGATAAAATCAGGCGAAATCATTGAGCGCCGCGACCAGGTCTTGATGACAGATTTACGCGACGAGTTGTTCATCGTTTCAACTTTGGCTTCGAGACGAAAGTCGATATATGGTCCTTTTTTTAATGAGCGTGCCATGTTCTACTTATTTTTTACGACGGCTGATAATCAATTTCTCAGAATGCTTGTTGCGGTTACGTGTCTTAAGACCCTTCGCGAACTGACCATTTCTAGAACGAGGCTGACCTCCTGACGAACGGCCTTCACCACCACCCATCGGGTGATCAACAGGGTTCATTGCAACACCACGTACGCGTGGACGACGTCCCAACCATCTTCTGCGTCCTGCTTTTCCAAGCGAAACGTTCATGTGGCTAGCATTCGAAACAACTCCAACCGTTGCGATGCAAGTAGAAAGTACCATACGCATTTCGCCTGATGGCATTTTCAATACGGCATATTTACCGCCTTCTCTCGCTACCAGCTGCGCATAAGCACCGGCGCTTCTTGCAAACTGACCACCTTTACCAGGAGTCAATTCGATATTGTGTACAATCGTACCGACTGGCATAGATCCCAAAGGAAGGGCATTGCCTACCTCAGGAGCTACTGAATTTCCGGACACGATAACCTGTCCTACTTTCAGACCGTTTGGTGCGATGATGTAACGCTTTTCTTCGTCTTCAAACTGGATCAGGGCGATACGCGCTGAGCGGTTTGGATCGTATTCGATTGTTAGAACAGTAGCGGGAGCGTCGAAACGGTTTCTTTTGAAATCGATAACGCGGTATTTCCTTTTGTGACCGCCACCAATATATCGCATGGTACGATGTCCCTGGCTGTTACGACCACCTGTTCTTTTGATGGTTTCCAGAAGACTTTTCTCAGGCTTCGACGCGGTGATCTCCTCGAATGTAGGAGCCGAGCGGAAACGCTGACCAGCACTTGTAGGTTTTAATTTTTTAACTGCCATTTGCTATAAACTCGTCTAAAGATTTGAAATCGTTCAACTAGGCTTCTCCGTAAATATCGATTACTTCGCCTTCGGCTACTGTGATGATAGCCTTTTTGATAGTTGACGTTTTTCCAGTCACAAACTTACCTCCCGATGTGCGGGATTTGCTTTTACCAATGCTACGCATGGTGTGAACGCTTTCTACGGTAACCCCGAACAGTTTCTCAACAGCTTTCTTGATCTCTACCTTGTTTGCAGTAAGGGAGACTTCGAAAGCGTATTTACCTTGACCACCCTGAGCCGTTACCTTTTCGGTTATAATCGGACGTTTCAGTACACTCATTGTTATTTGTTCAATTGGGTTTCCAAAATAGAAAGAGCAGATTCACTTATCAGAAGACGGTCTGCATTCATCAGGTCATATGTATTCACTGCTTCGGCAGTAGTAACTTTCGCTTTTGGAATGTTACGGCTTGACAGGTATACATTGTTGTCGATCTCTGAGAGGATCAACAATGTTTTGGTGTTCACAAGAGACAGTGAAGTCAAAACATTCAGGAAAGATTTCGTTTTAGGAGCTTCGAAAGTGAATGCTTCCAAAACTGAAACCGCGTTAGACTGCGCCTTAACAGAAAGTGCCGACTTACGAGCCAATGCTTTTACTTTCTTGTTGATCTTGAAACCGTAGTCGCGTGGACGTGGACCGAAAATACGGCCACCACCTACGAACACCGGAGACTTAATGCTACCTGCACGAGCTCCGCCGGTTCCTTTTTGGCGTTTGATTTTACGTGTAGAGTGGTTTACCTCTGCACGCTCTTTTGATTTGTGCGTTCCCTGACGCTGATTAGCCAGGTACAGCTTCACATCGAGATAGATCGCGTGCGTGTTAGGTTCAATGCCGAAAATCTCCTCAGACACATTTACCTTCTTGCCGGTATCTTCTCCTTTTATATTTAATACGGACAGTTCCATCGTACTACTTCTCAATGATTAGAAATGAATTCTTCGAACCCGGTACTGAGCCACTCACAACGAGAATGTTCTGCTCAGGTATCACTTTCAGAATACGCAAATTCTGAATCTTTACACGATTGTTACCCATGCGTCCACCCATACGAATGCCTTTGAATACGCGTGATGGGAATGAACAAGCACCAATCGAACCTGGGTGACGGGCTCTGTTGTGCTGACCGTGTGTCTGACCACCTACCCCGGCGAATCCATGGCGCTTAACAACACCTTGGAAACCACGACCTTTGGCAGATCCTACAACGTCAACAAACTCGCCTTCTTCAAAGATATCCTGAACGGATAGTGAAGTTCCAAGTTCATGTTCCACTTCAAATTCCTTGAACTCAACCAATTTTTGCTTGGGAGTTGTGTTGGCTTTTTTGAAGTGGCCAATCAGAGGCTGGGAGGTGTTCTTTTCTTTCTTCTCACCAAAACCTAACTGGATAGCCTTATAGCCATCCTTTTCTTCGGACCTAACTTGTGTAACAACACAAGGACCAGCTTGGATCACAGTACATGCCAGAGCCTGCCCGTCAGCATTGTACAAACTAGTCATTCCGATTTTTTTACCAATTAAACCAGACATGTTTGAAATTTAAATTTAGCAGGTAAAACCCCCTTATTCTTTAAAACGGACTGCAAAGGTAGAAAAAACGATTTTAACATCCTAACAGCCCTAAAATATTTCTCGCTGATAATCAGCAAAAAAGGTCAGATGAACGAACATCTGACCTCATTTTTTGAGAAGCTGACTGATCCTTGGCGTAACCTCGTGCCTGTCAGGCTTTTCTGAGCTCAGATGTGGTTTCCAGAGGAACCCGGACCTTCATCCAATTTATGTGGTGGCTTAAATCAATAAGCCGGCATTTACTATACTTTGATCTCTACATCAACACCGCTTGGCAATTCAAGCTTCATCAACGCGTCAACGGTCTTTGCACTCGTAGAGAAAATGTCCACCAGACGTTTGTAAGTACAAAGTTGGAATTGCTCTCTTGATTTCTTGTTAACGTGCGGCGAACGAAGAACAGTGAACTTCTCTGTCTTTGTTGGCAAAGGAATAGGACCGCTTACCACAGCGCCTGTCGCCTTTACTGCCTTAACGATTTTCTCAGCTGACTTGTCAACCAAGTTGTGGTCGAATGACCGGAGTTTGATACGGATCTTTTGATTCATCTTACTTGTTTGTTTCCGGTTCAGAAAATCAGGCCGGTGTTACCCGACCGCCGATCCAGTGAAAGAACCATTTACTTCACTGGGCGATATCTATAAAGAATGCGTCACCAGGACTGGCCCGATGACGCATTGCATTGTATTAAGCTTTAACGAGACCTTTCGCCTTCTCGATAACGCCGTCAGCGATGTTATTTGGCACGATTTCATAGTATGCAAATGTCAGGGATGCAGTAGCACGGCCCGATGACATTGTACGAAGGTCAGTTACATAACCGAACAATTCAGAAAGAGGTACATCAGCCTTGATAACCTGCGCTCCGTTGCGCGAATCCATCCCTCTCATGATACCACGACGACGGTTAAGGTCACCAGTGATAGGTCCGGTATATTCGTCAGGAGTCAGAACTTCAACGTGCATGATAGGCTCCATCAATTTCGACCCGGCGTGACGTGCAGCTTCTTTGAAGCCGATCTTAGCAGCCAATTCGAAAGAGAGTGAATCTGAATCGACATCGTGGAATGAACCGTGGAACAAACGCACTTTCATCGAATCCAAAGGATATCCTGCCAATGCACCATTGATCATCGCAGCTTCGAAACCTTTTTGTACCGGTGCAATGAATTCGCGAGGAATCGCACCACCTACTACTTCGTTTACAAACTGCAGACCTTGTTTTGGCTCTTGTCCTTCTTCGTTGTCGTCACGTGGTCCGATTTCAAATACGATATCGGCAAATTTACCACGACCACCCGTTTGTTTCTTGTAAACCTCACGGTGTTCGAAGTTCTTGGTAAGGATCTCTTTGTAAGCAACCTGAGGGGCGCCCTGGTTAACCTCCACTTTGAACTCACGACGCATACGGTCGATGATGATTTCAAGGTGAAGCTCACCCATACCTTTGATGATCGTCTGACCAGTCTCTTCGTTACTTTCAACTTGGAGTGTCGGATCTTCTTCGATCAATTTGGTGATTGCTTTTGAGAAGTTATCGCTATCGGCCGCTTTCTTAGGCTCGATCGCATAACCGATTACCGGCTCTGGGAACACCATCGATTCGAGAACGATTGGTGATTTTTCCTCAGAAAGGGTATCTCCTGTTTTGATATCTTTAAAACCTACTACCGCACCGATGTCACCAGCTTCCAGTCTGTCGATCTGGTTTTGCTTGTTGGCGTGCATCTGGAAAATACGGGAGATACGCTCTTTATTACCTGAACGGTTGTTCAATACATAAGAACCCGATTCAAGCACACCCGAGTAAGAACGGATGAAGCAAAGGCGACCTACGTAAGGGTCAGTTGCAATTTTGAACGCCAATGCACAGAAAGGATCTTTTTCAGATGGCTGACGGCTGATCTCGTTACCTGTACGTGGGTCTGTTCCGATAATGCTTTCACGATCCAATGGTGAAGGCAAGATAGCCATCACGTAATCAAGCATAGTTTGAACTCCTTTGTTTTTGAAAGAAGAACCGCAAACCATAGGAACGATCTTCATGCTGATCGTTGCAGCGCGCAATGCAGCGAGGATTTCATCTTCCGAGATCGAGTTAGGATCTTCGAAGTATTTCTCCATCAAAGTCTCGTCAAACTCAGCAACCGCTTCGAGCAATTTCTCTCTCCATTCGGTAGCTTCTTCCAACATATCGTCAGGAATAGGCACCTCAGTGAAAGTCATACCTTTATCTGCTTCGTTCCACTCGATACCACGGAAGTTAACCAGGTCAACTACACCACGGAAAGTATCTTCTGCACCGATAGGCAATTGAAGCGGCACAGCGTAGCTGCCCAGCATTTCTTTCACCTGAGTACAAACTTTCAGGAAGTCAGCACCTGAACGGTCCATTTTGTTTACGAAACCGATACGGGCAACATTATAGTTGTTAGCAAGGCGCCAGTTAGTTTCAGACTGAGGCTCAACACCATCTACCGCACTAAAAAGGAACACAAGACCATCCAATACACGAAGGGAACGGTTTACCTCAACGGTAAAGTCAACGTGACCCGGGGTATCGATGATGTTGATGTGGTATTTTTCGTCACGATAGTTCCAGTTAACAGTCGTAGCAGCGGATGTAATAGTGATACCACGCTCCTGCTCCTGCTCCATCCAGTCCATCGTAGCAGCACCATCGTGCACCTCTCCGATTTTGTGGCTAACCCCTGCGTAGTAAAGGATACGCTCCGTTGTAGTTGTTTTACCGGCATCGATGTGCGCAGCAATACCTATGTTTCTTGTTAATCTTAAATCACGTGCCATGACAGATGGTGATGTGTTTTTATATATTCAAAGTGCAATTCTATGCGAAGCGGTTTGAATTTTTATCCCGACGCAAATCGCTGGTTTTCAAAATTCAGAGCGCAAAAGTATAAATTGTTGATTATAAAAACAATTAAGGAAAAGTTATTTTTCTAAAAACCTTAAAATAAAAATCGGGAACCCGGACAAAACCGAGCTCCCGACCTTAACATGTCTGCGCTTTCGCTTAGAAACGGAAGTGAGAGAACGCTTTGTTGGCATCTGCCATACGGTGCGTATCGTCTTTCTTCTTCACAGCAGCACCTTCACCTTTCGCAGCAGCGATAATTTCGCCGGCCAGACGGTCAACCATTGTCTTTTCACCACGTTTGCGTGAATAGTTGATCAACCATTTCATGCCCAGTGACTGCTTGCGCTCAGGACGGACTTCGGTAGGAACCTGGAAAGTAGCACCACCCACGCGACGGCTCTTAACCTCAACGGAAGGAGTTACGTTGTTCAATGCCTTTTTCCATGTTTCCAGACCATTTTCGCTGGTTTTTTTCTCAACCAGTTCCAATGCATCGTAGAAAATAGTGAAAGCAATGCTTTTCTTTCCTTCGTACATCAGGTTGTTAACGAACTTGGTAACCTGTACGTCCCTGAACTTCGGATCAGGAAGGATATATCTTTTCTTAGGTTTCGACTTTCTCATTTTGTCTTAATGTTTTTAACGAGGTTTCGTTTTGCAACTTATTCACCCTGGGGTAATTGCCAGGATTACTTCCCTTTTATCAGAATTGAATTACTTAATAAAAGCAGAGAGAGTTACTTTTTATTTTTTCTTACCTTTTACTGGTGCTGCCGGAGCTTGTCCTGGTTTCGGACGCTTCGCACCATATTTAGAACGACGTTGTTTACGTCCGTTAACACCGGCGGTATCCAATGCACCACGGATGATGTGGTAACGAACACCTGGCAAATCCTTCACACGACCACCGCGGATCAATACGATCGAGTGCTCTTGCAGGTTGTGGCCTTCACCTGGGATGTAGGCGTTCACCTCCTTGTTGTTCGACAGACGAACACGGGCTACCTTACGAAGCGCCGAGTTTGGCTTCTTAGGCGTAGTTGTGTACACCCGGGTGCACACGCCCCTACGCTGAGGGCATGAATCCAAAGCCGGAGACTTGGATTTCCATGTAATGGTCTCTCTACCTTTACGGACTAATTGTGAAATAGTAGGCATTTAACAATTTGATTTTGATTCGGTTACCTAACCGATCGTTTGTTATATAAACACTTTTCCCGAAAAATCGGACTGCAAAAGTAATAATCTATCCTTGATTTACAAACCGTTAGAAACTTTTTTATTCAGCTTCCCACCATTGTCTGCCGGGGATTGTCAGCAAACTGATCGCTCAATAGTCAGATACGGTCGGCCGTGAGGTAGGCAAGTAACCGCTGGGTTTTGAATAAAGGGCTGGTTTGAGTGAGCAGATGCATCAGAAAATCGTGAAATGCTCATTTTTCGAATAAAATTCTTCCTATATAGTATCCTGAATTTTATTTCCAAACGTTGTTTATTAGTATTGTTTTTCAGAAACCCAGCGTGCGCGTCGAATCGTTTGATTTTATACTTTACATTATGAAACTTTTCCGGAGTTACTTTACTCTCCTAGTTTGCTTTGCCCTTTGTTTATACTTGTCCGGATGCAACTCGGCGATGCAGGCATACAAAGACGGCCAAAAGAAATTTGCAAACGGAGAATACGACCTCGCTATCAAGGGTTTTCAGAAAGCTGCCGAAGCCAATATTGAGCCGGTGCAGACCAGCTACCTGATCGCAGAGTCCTACCGTCTTTCCAACCGCTTCAAAGAAGCTGTCCCCTACTACAAAAAGGCGCTCGATGGTGGTATTACCAATGCAGACGCGCAGTTTCAATATGCATATGCACTGAAAACGACCGGGCAATATGATGAAGCGTCGGCACAATTCGCCGCATTCGCAAAGGGTCAGAACGTCCCGCAAAACTTGCAGGAAAGGGCATTGCGCGAGGTGGAGATCATCCGCATTGCCGACCGCCTGAAAACGACGAAAATGGAGGTCGAAGCAAAAGATCTTCCTTTGAATACGACTGGGGCAGAGTTCGCGCCGACTGTATTGGGCAATGAGCTGGTTTTCTCCTCTTCCAAAAAAGAAAAGATTTATACCAACAACGGCCAGCAAATGCTGGGGCTTTACAAGGTTAACATCGCCTCCGATCCCGGCAATACCCAGGGAAATCCGGTAGTGTTCAGTCAGGAAATTTTTGCGGAAGATGCCCACGATGCCTCACCCGCCTTTTCTCCCGATGGCAAGACGCTCGTTTTCGCCAGAAGTAACACCGGCAAGAAAAAGGATCAGTCAGTGGACGTGGATCTGTACATGAGCCGCAATGTGAACGGGCAATGGACTGCTCCCGCCATACTGCCCATTAACGACTCCCTCGCATGGGACGGCTCGCCCGCATTCTCGCGGGATGGCAAGACACTCTACTTCGCATCCAACCGCGCCGGCGGCGTAGGCGGAATCGATATTTACCGGACCAATATGGACGCTTCGGGCCGGTTCAGCCGCCCGGTGAATATGGGCCGCGACATTAACACAACCGGTGACGATATGTTTCCGTACGTGGCCGAAGGCGGCAAGCTCTATTTCGCTTCGGACGGCCACCCGGGCCTGGGCAAGCTCGATCTGTTCTCCGCAACAAGAACGCAGGGCGTGATCACGATTGAAAACATGGGGCTGCCATTCAATAGCCCGCAGGATGATTTCGGACTTGTATTTTATCAAAATCTCAACAAAGGCTTTTTCGCATCCAACCGGGATGGCGGCAAGGGCGATGACGACATTTACTATTTCACGGGGCCGGAAGAGGAAGACACGACAAAAATCGCCAAAAACACCGATCCGAACGACCCGCTTAATCCTAACAACCCGAACTATATCAACGGTAAACCGAAAGTTGTCCGGTACTTCCTGGCCGGAACCGTTCTTGCCAATGGCGAAACACTTACCCCCGTCGATTCCGCTGTCGTACATATTCTTCCCGACACTTCCGAAACACAGATCGCCGAGTTCCCGACCGGAAAAGATGGCAAATTCGGCAAGCAATCCGTGGAAGAAGGCAAATCCTACTCGCTACTGGTGCAGCGTAAAGGCTATATCAGCAAGCGGGAGCCATTCTCCATGTCGGGCCGGAACATTCCCCCGATATTCCTGACCAAAGAACTAACAGACACGACATTCAATGTGACGATCAAACTGGACAGGCTGGAATTGAACAAAACATTTGTCCTGGAAAACATCTACTACGATCTGAACAAATACAATATCCGTCCCGATGCAGCGATCGAGCTCGACAAGCTGGTGCAGATCCTGAAAGACAACCCGACGATGACCATCGAGCTCAGCTCACACACGGATGCGCGCGCAACCGACGCCTATAACATGACGCTCTCGCAAAACCGCGCCGAATCGGCAGTGGCCTATCTGAACTCCAAAGGCATCGAAGCCGACAGGATGGAAGCCAAGGGTTATGGCGAAAGAGAACTCATCGTTCCGAATGCCAAAACCGAGGAAGAGCACCAGCGCAACCGCCGCACGGAATTCACGATCCTGAGTTACTGATTTATCCTGCGATAGAAAAGCCCGCTGCGAACCGAACGCAGCGGGCTTTTTCCTATATGCCCCGAGTCATTTTTTGTATACTTGCATTTCATAATATATCCCAAAGAGCACTTATCAGTTAGTAGTAATGGCCCGACGCATAATCTATTGGTTCAGGAATGATTTGAGGTTAAAGGACAACCAGGCACTTTTTTCTGCCGTCGGCTCTGCCGATGAGATCATCCCTGTCTACGTTTTCGATCCACGTCAATTTGAAAAAACAAAGCTTGGCTTCCGGAGAACGGGTGCATTACGCGCCCGCTTCCTGATCGAATCCGTGACGGAACTTCGTGAAAATTTAAGGCAGAAAGGCGGCGACCTGCTCATACGCACGGGCGCACCCGAGACCATCGTTGCCAAGCTCGCAGAAGATTATAATGCAGATTATGTGTACACCAGCAAGGAGATCGCGCCGCAGGAAACCCGCATCGAATCTTCATTGAGCAAAAACCTCAAAACGGCGAATGTGGACATTAAGCTGTTTTGGATGGACACGATGATCAGTGCATTCGATCTGCCGTTTCCAGTATCGAAATTACCTTCCGGCTTCAACCGGTTCGTCGAGCTGCTGAGCAACGACCTGAAAGTCAAGGAGCAGTTTCCGGCACCTGAAAAGATCACATTACCCGTCGATTTCGACTCCGGGTCGATTCCCGCGTTGCCCACATTGGGCGTAGACCCTAATGAGCTGCCGGCAACAGCCCCTTCGACATACGTTCCGGGCGGCGAAAAGCAGGCATTATCGGTATTAAAGGAATATGTAGAGCAGTATGTCAGGAAAGACCTGCCCTACCCTTCGGCGGAACCACTTACCGACACCCGCCTTTCCGATTGGCTATCGCTGGGTTGCATTTCGGCGTCCTATATTTACCGCAGCGCCAAAGCGGCACAATCGCACGCGGTCACCGAGGACCCGATCATCACAAACCTGCTGCGAAGGGAATTCCTGCATTGGACACTGCTGCGGTTCGGCCCCCGGATGTTCAAGCCAAGTGGCGTCAAACACCATTTCGACCGCCGCTGGGCCAACGACCACGCCACATTTGAAAAGTGGACAAGCGGGCAGACTCCGAGCCAGGCCGTCAATGCTATTATCCATAAATTAAACACAACCGGCTTCATCACGGCGTCGGAACGCGAAACCGCGGCGATATACCTGGTCGATGATCTGGATATCAATTGGACCTGGGGCGCAATGTATTTTGAAAGCCACCTGCTGGACTACGAGGCATCCGTAAACTGGGGCCGTTGGAACACCCTGGCCGGGGTCGGAGAAGATTAATCCTGCGTAAACAGGACATAAGTGGCCCAGGAAACCGGCTATGTAGTTTTTCTTAAAGATTTTGCTAGCTTTGGTCAACTTTGAACCACATTCAATAACTCTAAACTGAATATTAAAATGTCAAAAGGACTCATTGCAGTTATCGTCGTTGTTCTGATTCTCGGATTCGTTGGCTGCGGTAAATATAATGGCCTCGTACAAAAGGATGAGGTTGTAAAAGAATCATGGGCCGGGGTGGAAAGCCAGTACCAGCGCCGCGCCGACCTTATCCCCAACCTGGTAAACACGGTAAAAGGTGCTGCCGATTTTGAAAAAAGCACATTAACTGCTGTAATCGAAGCGCGCAGCAAAGCGACGCAGACGACGATCAGCGCCGATCAGCTCACCCCTGAGAACATTGCTAAATTCCAGGCTGCGCAGGATCAATTGAGCGGTTCGCTATCACGCCTGCTTGTATCAGTTGAACAATATCCGCAGTTGAAAGCCAACCAGAACTTCCTCGAATTGCAGGCGCAGCTCGAAGGCACTGAAAACCGGATCACCGTTGAACGTGGCAAGTTCAACAATGTCGTGAAGGATTATAACCAGGAGGTCCGCACATTCCCGACCAATCTCTTTGCAGGAGTGTTCGGTTTCTCACAGAAAGGCTACTTTACAGCCGCCCCGGGATCCGAGAAAGCGCCGACCGTACAGTTCTAATAATTCTGCGCCGGGCCCCTTAACAAGCCCGGCGCAATGTTTTTAACCCTTTCGAATCTACCCGGCCCCATGGCAACCGAAACCCTATTTTTCACCGAAGAAGAGCAGCAGTACATTATTGAGGCGATTCAGGAAGCAGAAAAACAGACTTCCGGGGAAGTGAAAGTGCATATCGAAAAGAAATGTCCTTCGCCGGACGTAATGGACCGTGCGAAGGAAGTATTCCTGTTTTTGCACCTGCACGAAACCGCCGAACGTAACGGGGTATTATTTTACCTGGCTTATGAAGACCGGAAGTTTGCTGTGCTGGGCGACAAGGGCATCGACGAAAAGGTAACTGCCGACTTTTGGGATAGTACCAAAGAACTTCTTCGCAACCATTTCAAAGCTGGGGAGTTCAAAGAAGGACTTCGCCACGGGATCCTGGAAGCGGGACTGCAATTGAAAAAACATTTCCCCTACCAATCCGGCGACATCAACGAACTTCCGGACGACATTTCGTTCGGCCATTAATCCTATGAAGCAATTCATCATTTACCTACTGCTTGCCTTCGCGGCACTCGCCGGTGTGCAGGCACAGGATATTCCTCCTAAGCCCAGCCCGCCAAGGCTCGTCAACGACCTTGCTAACCAGCTTAACGCCAATGAACGGCAAATGCTGGAACAAAAACTGATCGCTTACAATGACTCCACGTCCTCGCAGATCGTGATTGTAACGGTCCCGACACTGGGCGACTATCCTATTGCCGACTACGCATTCAAGCTCGGTACCGAATGGGGCGTCGGGCAAAAGGGTAAGAATAACGGTATCGTGCTCCTATGGGCACCCAAAGAGCGGAAAATATTCATCGCAACGGGCTACGGCCTCGAAGGCGCTATTCCCGACGCCATCGCCAAACGCATTGTTTCGCAGGTGATCACACCGCAGTTCAAGGAAGGACGGTTTTACCAGGGCCTCAACGACGGCGTGGATATGATATTCAAATACGCCACTGGCGAATACAAAGCCGATCCGAAGCAGGACAGCGGTGAAAGCGATGGTTTCCCACCGCTACTCATCGTGGTGATCATATTTGCAGTAATCCTCTTCATTATATTCCGTAACCGCGGCGGCGGAGGTGGTGGCAATCGTGGCTACCGCGACATTGGGATACCTCCAATCTTCTTTCCCTATACCACGCATTCAGGCCGCGGCAGCTCGTCGGGCAACTGGGGCGGCGGCTTCGGAGGGGGCGACGGCGGGGGCTTTGGAGGCTTCGGCGGAGGCAGCTTCGGAGGCGGAGGCGCCGGGGGTGACTACTAACGTATAGTAGTGGCATGCTTTTTTGTATCTTTTCCATAAACTATATCACCAAAACCTAAACAAAGTTTTATGGAAAGGAAAAGCAATACCGGTCTGGTTGTCGGAATGATCCTGATGACTATTCTGGCCGCAGTGTTCGGATACCTCTATTTTAAGGAGCACAACATCACACAAAAGCAGGAAACTGACCTTGAAGCGCGGGTACAAGAGCTGGCAACCTCCGAAATCAAGCTGGATTCGATCTCCAAACAACTCGATGCACGCATTCTTGAAGTGCAGGGACTAGGCGGCGACGTCGCCGAACTTCAAAAAGTGAAAGCCTCACTCGAAAACGACCGTGTATCATTGCGCAAAGGCAATGCCTCCATGGGGCGGAAAATCAAGGAATATGAGGAATTTCTCACCAAAAAGGACACCGAAATCGCTCAGCTTCGGGAAGAAAACCAGCAGTTGATCAGCCAGAACGAAGGCCTCACCCAGGAAAAGACCGAATTGCAGACCAGTCGTCAGGCGGTTCGGGATTCGCTGAGCGGCGTAGTTGCCGAGAAAACCGAGCTCGAATCGAAGGTAACCATGGCAGCAGCCTTACGTGCACGCAACGTCAAAGTATATGCGGTATCGTCCAAAGGCAAAGTCCGCGAGGGCGAGAATGTAAAATCTAAAAGAGTGGACAAAGTTCGCGTAGACTTCATTCTTGAAAAAAACCCGCTTACCATGGCCGACAACAAGACGATCTATCTCCGGATCATCGACCCGAGTGGCGCCACGATTTCGGATACCAAAACCGGCTCCGGCGTTTTCCAGTATAATGGGCAGGAACAAGGGTACACGATCAGCAAGGATGTGGTATATTCCAATAATAATCAGGATGTAAGTATCCTCTACGACCGCGACGCCCAGTTCACGTCCGGCAAGTACACTATCGAACTTTATTCGGAAGGTTTTTCGATCGGCGAAGGCTCTTTCTCCGTCAAATAAACCACTCGTCCGACCCGTTTCAAAAGCGGTAGCAGTCATTACAGACTGCTACCGCTTTTATTTTGCCTATTGATTGATATTTACCCATAATTCCTATCTTGCACGATAAAAACGTATCGTTTACAACCCCAAAAACCAAATAAAACACCTCTCTTTCTATGTCTTCACAGATTTCCCAAAAACATCCCAAAGGACTGTATGTCTTGTTCTTTGCTGAAATGTGGGAGCGTTTCAGCTACTATGGCATGCGGGCCATTCTCCTGCTTTTCTTGCTTGATAATATCAACGGCGGGATGGGAATGAGTGCAGCCGAAGGAACGGCTATTTACGGACTTTATACCGCTTCCGTTTATCTACTCACATTGCCCGGTGGCTGGTTGGCGGACAATATTCTGGGCCAGAAAAAAGCCATATGGTATGGCGGTATCGTCATCATGCTGGGGCACATTATCCTGGCGATCCCGGCGGGTTCGGGCATATTCTTTCTGGGTCTCTGTACGGTGGCTATCGGCACGGGGTTACTGAAACCCAATATCAGTTCCATCGTGGGTGAATTGTACCCTGAGGGCGGTGCGCGGCGGGATGCGGCATTTTCCATCTTTTATATGGGTATCAACCTTGGGTCGTTTCTCGGCATAGCCATTGTGGGCTACCTGGGTGAAAAAGTGAACTGGCACATGGGATTCGGCGCAGCGGCAGTGGGGATGTTGCTCGGATTGATCGTGTTCCGTCTCGGCAGCGCTAAGTACCTGAAAGGACTTGGCGATGTTCCTGCCGCGAAAGATCCGGGCGAGGAAGCTATCGCAAACACATCGGGCAGCAACAAAATGCTCGGTTACGGCCTGATCGCATTACTCGTCGTGTTCCTTATTATACTGCAATCGTCCGGTACCATTGACATGACTACCGCACAAGGCCTCGCACAGGGCGCGGGCGTTATCATCGTTTCTATTTCCGCAGCCTACTTCCTTTTTATCCTCATCGCGGGCGGGCTTACGCGTGTGGAGAAATACCGCGTCGGAGTGTTGATAATCCTCTTTCTTGCCATTGCATTGTTCTGGGCGGGTTATGAGCAGGCAGGAACTTCGTTGCAGATCTTTGCCGAACGCCATACCCAAAGAATGATCGGCGGGTGGGAAGTACCGTCCAGCTGGTTCCAGAACTTCCAGCCTACATTCGTACTCATTTTCGCGCCGGTGCTGGCGAGTTTGTGGATCAACTTGTCGTCTCGTGGAAAAAACCCTTCCATTCCGGTGAAATTCGCCGCGGGGCTGATCCTGCTCGGTTTGAGCTTTTTCGTAATGGTTGCCGCCTCGAATATTGCAGTGAAAGGCGAGCTCGCTTCCCCATTTTTCCTGACATTTACCTACTTCCTGCACACCATCGGGGAGCTTTGCGTGAGCCCTGTGGGTTTGAGTTCTTATACAAAACTGGCACCCAAACGGTATCTGAGCCAATTGATGGGGATCTGGTTCGTCGGCGCGTCGCTCGGCAACCTCATTGCGGGTATATTCGCTGGCGGTTTTGATGAGTCAAATATTCTTCAGATGCCGGCGCTGTTCAACCAGGTTGCTATCATTACCACCCTGTTCGGTCTGATCCTGCTCGTGTTCTGGAAGCCGATCAAAGGCTGGATGGGCGGCATTCACTAAGTCTTTTTATATACTTCAAAAACAAATACACAAAAAATGAGATCAGCCGCATTCCGTGTTGCCGCTCTGGCCCTTGTGGTGAGCCTGGCAGGATGTAAAAAAGAAAAGGAAGAGACCGATACCCCCAAAGTCCCCGGCTTCGACGTCAGCTCACTG
>CBIHPQ010000045.1:0-22650 GCA_966211825.1 uncultured Dyadobacter sp.
TTGTAAGGCCAGTTAAGGTCAAACTCGGGGTTCGCATTGTTGACGCTACCCGTGTTGGCCGCTGCCTGCACCGCAAATACCGACTCTGTATTGTTGTCGTTCGATGCGCGGAACACATCCGCATATTTAGGCACCAGGGCGTATTTCTTACCGTTGGTAGTTTGCCCGCTAGCGATGATCACGTCAAAAAGCACTTTCGCCTCAGGGTATTTTTTCTGATACACATAGGCCTTGGCCAGATACGACGCAGCTGCCCATTTGTTGGCACGGCCAACTGCATCCTGTGTTGCGGGCAGGTTGTCATAGGCAAATTTGAAATCTGCCTCGATCTTCGGCCAGAGGTCCGCATCGTTTTTCACTTTTTCGATCCCTGAGCCATAATCGACCGATTCGTCGACATAAGGTGTATTGCCGAATGCCTTTTTCAGCTCGAAGTAATAATGTGCGCGCAGGAAACGTGCTTCGGCAGAAATCCGCGTCTTGGTAGCATCCGTAACGTCGGCATCGGCTTTTGCAACCAGGCGCAACACGGCATTGGCCCGCGAAACGCCCTCATAGTTGCCTTGCCATTTTTCAGAGATCACCCCTTGCGTGCTCAGGTATTCGTAGCGCTGGATCGGGTTGATATCGCTGTAATCGCCGGGGTCGGTCCCTTTGTTGGCATCGCCGCCACGGATACTTCCAGAAACCCAGTTGATCGGACTGGCCATCCTGCCACGCGCTCCTTTGCCGTTTATCTGGCAGTAAACAGCAATTACTGCGCCTTCGAGTCCTTTTGTAGAGGTCAAAAGCCCTTCACTAACCGCACCGGTTGCCGGTTTTTCCAGAAAACTCTCTTTGCAGGAGAAAAACACCGTCATTACAGCGGTGACAATCACCATACTATTAGTTAATATCTTTTTCATCGATTCAGAATATTAATGATTCATTCAATGTAGAAACAGCCTGTTTGAAGATTAGAAACCAAGGTTTACACCGAAAACCCAGCTTCTTGTTACAGGATAGTTACCCACATCGATCCCGAATTGCGTATCCGCGTTACCACCTACACCCGGGTCGAGTCCCTGGTATTTGGAAATCGTGAAAATGTTGTTGGCTGAGGCGTAAAATCTCAGTTTTTGCATTTTCAATTTTGCCAGCAATGGTTTCGGCAGGTTATAGCCCAGTGAAATATTCTGCATTCTCACATAATTGCCGTTTTCCACATAGAATGAGTTGGCCTGTGTATTGGTGCTGAAATTGGAAGCGCTTTCGAAAATTGGAATGGTAGCACCTGTGTTCGACGGCGACCACGAATCTTTCACCCTTTCGCTGATAGCAGCGCCGGCAAACGAGGGATAGAAGTCGGTAAACCATCTGGAAGCGTTGAAGATCTTGTTACCCACGGAAGTGTACATATAGGTTTCGATCTCAAAGTTGAGGTAGGTCAGTTTCAGGTTCAGGCCTCCTGTGAATTTCGGAACCGGGCTGCCCATGTAGGTACGGTCGTCGGCATTGATGGTGTTATCACCATTGATATCCTCATACCGGAAGCGGCCAATCCCTTTTCCATCCTGCGCGGGGGCGCGGTCAACTTCTTCCTGAGTCTGGAACAAGCCGGTTACATTGTAGCCATAGAAAGCCGAGAGCGAATAACCCAGCTGGTTACGGATCGGTTGCAGACCGCGGTAACCCGGGTTGATACCGGCAAGGTATTTGTCGCCGCCCAGGTCGCCGATCTCATTTTTGAGCACACTACCCGTCACATTCAGCTCGTAGCCCAGCTTGTCGCCGGCTTTGCCTTTGGTGATGATCTGGAAATCGATACCCTTGTTGGTAATCGTTCCCGCATTCACGTACGGAGGCGTTGCGCCCGAGCCTACCACGGCGGGTACTCCTTTCTGGAACAGCAGGTCTTTGGAGTCTTTCTGCCACAAATCGAGGATCAGATCCAGTTTACCATTGAAGAATGTCGCGTCGAAACCGATGTTTTTGGTTACGCTGGTTTCCCATTTGGCGTCGGCATTACCGAGTTTGCTACGGTAGTAACCTTCGGCAGCACTGGTGTTGGAGCCGGTAATGTCATAGGCTGATGTTCCGATACCCGCCGAATATAGGCTGTACTGGTTGTCGGGGCGCACTGCATTGGAATTACCCATGGTACCGTAACCTCCGCGGATTTTCAGATCGCTCAGGAATGTGACGCCTTTCATGAAGTTTTCGGAAGTCACACGCCAGGCCACCGATACTGCCGGGAACACCCCGTAACGATTGGCCGCCCCGAAACGTGATGAACCATCTCGGCGCAACACCCCGGAAACAATGTACCTGTCATTAAATATGTAGTTCAAACGCCCGAACAGCGAGTAGAACGTCACACCATTGTCAAGCTGGCTGTTCGTCACTTTCGACGATACGTTCGACATGTTCACATAATTAATGTCATTCGAGAATGGGTTCAGACCGGATGCCTGCAAGTCGCGGCTTTTGCCGGTATTCAATGCTTCCTGGCCTAGCAACACGTCCAGATTATGCAAACCGAATGTCTTGCGGTATTGTGCAGTATTGGTGAAAGTCCATGCAAAGCGGTAGCCCGACCCTTCGCCGTAACCCACTGCCGAGTTGTTTTCGGAGTTTTCATACTGGCGTCGTGAGTAGTTCCAGTAGGTGTAGTTATTGTACTGGCCTCCCAGGCTTGACCGCAATGTCAGGTTTTGTATCGGATCGAATTCCAGGTAAACATTACCAAACCCGTTGGCGTTGAATGCATTGTTGTTTTTCAGGCCATCCCTGGTAGCTACCGGGTTTCTTGGATTGTTGAAACCTTTTGCCGCCGTTCCTCCATAGCCACCAAATTCGTCGTAGACAGGGATGATGGAAGGCATACGGAATGCACTCAGAATGTCATTTTCGTCATTCGCCACACCCTGGCCATTGTTAGCCCCGCCGATGCCGAGCACCTGGCGGTAGGTACCCTGGATATTTTCCCCGAATCGGAGGTTTTTAAGGATGTTGAACTCGGTGTTCACCCGGAAAGTATACCGTTTGAAGCTGTTGTTCAAAAGAATGCCTTGTTGGTCCTGCAAGCCTAATCCCACAAAGTAACGACCGTTTTCGCCACCGCCTGAAAAGCCCAGTGAATGCCGCGTAACGGGTGCGGTCCTGGTGATCGCGTCGTACCAGTCGGTACCAGCGCGGTTTGCCCTGACCACCTGGTAGACCGATCCAGCCGTAGGATCAACATTGTATTTTTTACGTTCCGCAGCCAGATCGACAGTACCGGTAACACCATACGTGCCGCCCACCATCAGGTAATCGGGGATCACAGGCTGGGCACCTGTACCGAATTGCGGGTGCGTCCAGTTCTGATCGCCGGGTTTCCAGCCGGAGTTGCGGAATGCATTCCATGTCCAGTCTGCAAAATCCGTCGGGTTCATCATTTTCTGGCCGCTGCCAGGGGTTGTAAAACCGACCAGGCCATCATAGGTAACGCTGAGCTTTCTGTTGCGGGTTCCTTTTTTGGTTGTATAAACGACCACACCCGCAGCCGCCCGAGCTCCGTAAATAGATGCTGCGGCTGCATCCTTTAGTACCGTAGTCTGGTCGATATCGTCCGGGTTAAGGAAGTCCGTCGAGCCGACAGGCACCCCGTCCACAATATACAACGGCTCATTGGCTTCAAACGAACCGAAACCGCGTACGCGGATCTGGCTGTTTGTACCGGGCTGACCGTTGGTGATCACCGTCACACCCGCCACGCGGCCTTGCAGCTGCTGCTCCACGTTTCCGGAAGGAACCGCCGTGAGGTCTTTTGCTTTTACGAGCGCTACCGATCCGGAAGTTTCGCGGCGTTTATCGGTCGTATAACCGGTAACAACCACTTCTTCTAACGCCGACACGTCGTCCTCCATTTTCACATCGATCACCGTTTGGTTCCCCACGATGACCTCTTTCGTCTTGTAGCCAACAAAGCTGATCACGAGCACGTCATTATCCGATCTGGTATTTACGGCAAAGCGGCCCTCCGCATCAGTGTTCGACCCGATCTGCGTACCTTTAATCAGAATGGTAGCTCCGGGAATTCCTGTGCCCGCGGGATCTGACACAACGCCAGTCACCCTCCGATCCTGTGCAATAGCTGAAAAAACAGTCAGAAAAACTAGGAGGAAAGTGATGAAATCCCACCTGGGACTTTTGTAGATTATTTTCATGTTTCTTAGTTAGGTTAATAATTACTAGGCTTATCAAATTTAGCATTATTTAATCAAATAATTATACATATAAAAGCTATGATTTTATTTTTTGACAGAATAGTGCTAAAAATGGATAAAATAATGTTACGATATATCACCGTCGGTTACTTTGAGTTTTGGTCACCTAATGGCCACTTAATCGTTTAAATCGAAAATACTATACGATATTAGCCTAATACAAGTAAATATCTGGGTACAAAATTAGTGGTAGCAACCGGGTTTTTACCAGGCGGAAAGCGAACCGCGAGATGCGGGAAATTTGAAGCAGATACGTTACGGATACTACTATACGCAAAAAAATAAGAGAACGAGTGGTCACTCGTCGCGTTTCCAGTCTGCGGGGAGAAGGTTAGAGAAGCGGTCGTTGCCGAGGTCGCCGGCAATTTCGAAACCCATGGGCATAACCACCCAGCCCTGAGGAGTAGTAACCATGTAGCCTTGCGGGAGCGTGATCTGCGTGTAGGCGTAAGGCATATCGGCATAGGGCGACCTGCCGTGTCTGTTCATATTGAACACTTCCAGCTGCGTCATCGACACCACCAGGCGTTCTGTGGGCAATTCGCCTGGGCGCACGAGGCGCATCCCCCGCACGGGCTCTATCCGGTTGTGGATGTGATTGGCAATGGTATTATAGCCGTTAACACTCCTGACTGATTTGAAAATTCGCAGCGAATCGGGGATAACCTGAAAAACCTTGAACCCCTGCTCCTGCAAGCTATCGGCCACCATGCTGGTCAGCAAATGTTTGAGCGAACCCTTGTAAGCCTCTTTCTGATTGGCCCGCCATAGCTTGCGCTGCGCATCGTCTTTGGGTACGAGAAGCTCGAAACGGGTAGCCCCGCCGTAGTAAACTTTGCCATTGAAATAATCAAAATCATCGAGATCCTGGTGAATGCGGTAACCCAATGCATAATTCTCTATCACCAGCGGTTTGATCGTTTGTGCCCCGAGATGGCCATCGTCGTCCTCCGAGATCCGCAATGCTTCGGGGTTAAGCACCTTGCACAATTTGCTGAACTTTCCTCTGCCCAGCAATTCGCGTATAATGATCTTTAAATGCTTCTCCCGCTTTTTATTCTTTTTGGCAACAATGGTCACACCTTTCAGCTCCTGCCCTTCCCGAAGCTTGAATACGACCGTCCTGGTGCCTGGTTGCTCAAAACGAAGCGTCTGCTTCACGGTTTCATAGCCCAGGAACGATACCACAAGTTCCAGGTTACCGACTGCCAGATTGGGCAGGCGGTAGTTACCGTTTTCGTCCGAATTCGTCCCGATCGTCGAATTATTGATAAAAACATTGGCAAATGGGAGCGGTTTTCCGGTTTTCTCGTCGGTAACCTTGCCTGTAAGCGTAACCGTCGCCGCCTGCTGTGCATACGAGCCCACGTGCACGAGAACTGTGAAAGCCAATAGGAAGAAGTAACGGGTAAGGGATATGCAGTTCAAAACCGGGTGCATTAAATAGTCAAAGCTTTAAACTTCAAAGATAAATCAGGAGTTTTAAACATTGCATATCCCTCACTCTTTCACTTATGGCTTCGTTTTCAGCGTGGCGCTTTTCTGGGATGAGGCCAGCGAATTCTCGGCGATTACCTCCGCAAAAACGATGGAGGTGACATTTTTACCTTTCGGAGCCGTCACCGGCACTTTCATGACATAGTTGCGAAGCTCTGCATCGTATTTCTGAGCGCCCGCGGGTACCGTCGCAAGGAGCGTCTGCGCACCGGAAGCAGTCGGTGCAGCGTAGACTTTAAACTCTTTCACGGCCACTTCCGAGGTGTACTCGATATTCACATTCACCGTGCTCAGCGAATCTACCGTGGTAGTCGTTTGCAATACGCCGGCCGCATTGTAAACCTTCGCCTCCCCCAGCCATACAACGGCTATCTGGGCTACTTTCCCGTTGCTGACGAGCAGCTCTTCGAACAGGTCCGGTTCTTCATAGCAGCCCGTGAGAAGCAGCATGGCCGCCAGGCAGGACAGGATATATTTTAAAATCAGTTTCATAATATTTCAGTTTGATAAAATGTCTATTTCTTGATCAGCCACATCTGCACTTCCGGATCTTTCTGGTTAGCCAGCACAGTTTTGGAATTGCGGGTAATCTCGGTATCCGGGTATTTCATGCGCTGAATGCGTTGGCCCTGCAAATCGGGGTTCGGATTGGTAGGCATCGGAAAGTCGAGGTAATCGTACTTCCTAATGTCCGTCCAGATATCCCCTACCAGCAGCATGGATTTGAATTTTTCCGTAACGATTTGCCTTGCAGTCAGCTTGGAAGCACCGATATCGACCTTCGGGTCTTTCAGGAACTTATCTATGTCCGCAGCTTCAACGCCCACCTTTTTCATATTGGCAGAAATCATTTCCTGAAATGCCGCATAGCCGGCCGCCGACGTGCCCGTGCCGCCATGCTGTACTAAACGCGCCTCGGCTTCGATACCTTTCAGCTCCGAATAGGCCATCATAACCAGCGGTGAGTTGACATTCGAATGCCATGCCTTATTGTTGAGATCGACCGTCGAGCCGCTGCCGGAGCCTGGTACTACGCCAGAATAGACCGTCTGGTTATTTTTCAAACCAATTACCTTCGTCAACCGCGGGTCTGCGATCCCCTGTGAAGTGCCGTTAAAAAGGTCTACGACCGTGTTCGTAAACGTGACTGAGAGATTGCCGGTTGTATTCGGGATCGCCACCCTGCTGTACCACGGGCTCAGGTTTTTGGAATTGTATTGTAATTGAAAATCATCCTCATTGCCTTTCATACCCTTTTCCAGTGAAGCCAGCGCAGCTTCCGCGGCTTGCTGGGGGTTTCGCAACGAGCCGTGCCATACGTAGCGGGCTCGCAGCGAGTGGGCGAGGCGTGTCCATTTCCCCAGATCGCCCTGGTAAATGAGGTCGTCAGGACCCGGTTTGGTGCCGGTATTACCGCCAAGTTCGGTCACGGCTTCGTCGAGCAATCTGATAATGGTGGCATAAATCTGCTCCTGGGTGTCATACGCGGGCGAAAAATTCTTCTGATCGGCCTGGCTGTAAGGCACATTCTCCCAGTTGACGGTCGCTAATCCGAGATTATAGGCCGTTAAGACCTTTGCAATACCCACGTAAGCCGGCGCGCCTTCGTCCTGCCCTTTTTTGATGATCGCATTGAGTTGCGGCAATGCATAGAGATAGAGGTTCGACCATCCGAGCGTGTTATCTGTTTCTGCATATGTATCGATGCCATTCGCACCGAGCGCGCTACCCAGTTGTTGCGCGTACTGGCAGGCGACATAAGCCTGCTGGTAACTGGCCTCGCCCGTATAAAACTGCGCGGTCGGAAGTAGTTCCTGCATGGTCGCATCGCCTTTGAGTGTTTCATCGGTGTTGACGTCCAGGAATTTGTCGCAGCCCGACAGCAGCAAGCCCAGCAAAGGCAGCATTTTGAATATTTGTCTGATATTTTTCATGTTTTCCTAGAAATTAACATTGACCCCCAACTGAAAACTGCGCGTAGCCGGATTATTACGCCCCACAAAACCAATGATGTTGGTACCGGAGCCAAAAGTGAGTGCTTCCGGATCGTATCCGCGGAACGGGGTATTCAGGAACAGGTTAGTACCCGTGAAATTGAACCGCACGCCGCCTTTGAAAACCGATTTGGCCAATGCCGCTTTGGGGATCGAATAGGAAAGGCCCACCGTCCGCAACCGGAACCAGGAGCCATCCTGGATGTTGAACTGGGCCGAATTCCCCATGTAACGCGCCGTGGAGGGGTTGTAAAATGCATCATCCAGCACGACCGCTTTGGTATTGGGCACGTAGGTCACCGAATTATCAGCCCCTTTTTGCTCGACCACACCTTTAAATACAACCTGCTCATAACGCCGCCCGGTGATCGCAATCGATCCGGCGCGGAATGCATTGCGCTCGCCCAGATCGACCACATCGCCGCCCTGCCGCCATTCGAGCAGGAAGGAGAGGCTAAGTCCCCGGTAGTTGAAAGTGTTGGTCAAACCGGCCGTCCAGTCCGGCAATGCATTGCCCCAGGGCACCGTTACCTGGCTCGTCAGCGGGTAGCCGTTCGACTGGATCAGCAACTGGCCATCGGGCGCACGCAGGTAGTCGAGGCCCCAAAGCTCGCCGAGTTTGCTGCCTTCCCTCACTTTCAAAACGCCCCGACTGCCGTTATCGAAATAGGATATTTCTTCGAGCTCGTCCGGCATTTCAATCACCTTACCCGACATTTTGGTAAAATTCAAAGACATATCCCAGTTAAACCGCGCAGTTTGTACCGGCTTGAAAGTGGCCAGCAACTCCACGCCCTTATTACGGATCAGACCGATGTTGGTATAATAAAATGAATAACCCGAGACATTGGAAACCGGGGCGCGGACGATCTGGTCCTTGCTGTCCATCGTGAAGTAGGTCGCATCGAGCATGAGCCGGTTCCTGAAAAAGCGCAGCTCGGTACCAAACTCGATGGAAGTGGTCCGTTCCGGTTTAAGGTTATCCGCAGCGGTGGTGGAGCGGCGGACGTAGCCCGGAACCGTGTTATCGAACGGACAGTTATCGGCCAGCCCATAATACACGCCGATCACGTACGGGTCCGTGCCCTTGCCCACCTGCGCCCACGAGGCTCGCAGCTTTCCGTAGCTGAGAATATTGTTTTTGGGAAGATTTTCGGTAAAAATGTACCCTGCGCTGAACGATGGATAAAAGAAGGAATTATTGGCCTTTGGAAGCGTCGATACGACGTCATTCCGGCCAGTCGCATTCAGGTAGAGCATTTCCTTATAACTCAGCTTGGCATCGGCGAAGAAGCTGACGATCCGGTATTGCAGGGGTGAATAGAAGCGCTTTTGCTGGTTTCGGTAGCTGCTGATTTCGTCGGTAAACGGCGCTTTCCAGCCTTCTCCCCTTTCATAATAGCTGTCGGGCCGCTTGCTGCCGACCACCGAATTACCGACCATGAGCGAGCCATTCCAGTTTTCGTTGAACTGCTTCGTCGCCGTGACGTATAGGTTGGAGTTGATCTCACGGTAGTTGATATTTTCCTTAGTCAAAAAACCCTTCACAGCCGTACCGACGTCGAATGTACTGTCCACCTGCCGCTTGCGGCGCTCGTTGAAGGCGTCCATGGTGATCTGGTATTTAGCTGTGAGCCAGTCGGTAATGTTGTAATTCAATGTAAGATCGGCGATGTAGCGATTAACGGCGTCGATCCGCGGACTCTTTTTGACGAGGTAAACCGGATTGTCGGTGAAGCCGGGCAGCAGGTTTTTGTATGAGCCATCCGCATTCAGATAGTCGTTGACGTCGTAGGTATTCGGCCAGTACGACAATGCACTGAACACCGATTTGTCACCGGCAGGCGGGCGTTTTCCTCCGGAGCGGATATAATTGAATGAACCAGAAGCTGAAAACCGTTTGGTAAAATTATAGGTACCGGCGATTTTGGCTGACGTCCTTTCGAAATGTGTTGCAGGCACAATCCCCTGCTGGTAATTATGCCCTGCCGAGACGTAGATGTTCCCTTTCTCGTTGCCTTTCGTCAGCGTGATATTATTATTGGTACGGAAGCCGGTCTGGTAAAATCCGCGGAAGTTGTCATAAATGCGGTCGCTATTGTTAACGATCACCGACGGGCCGAATGACTGGTAGGGTGTCCGCTGGCGCACTTCCGTGGGCGAAATGAACTCTCCGAAACGACCTTGCAGAAAGCGCTTCTGAATGTCGGGCGACTTACCCAGCACATCCACACCGCCCGAAATCGAAACCGACACATTCAGCTTACCTGATTTGCCGCGCTTGGTGGTAATGATAATGGCGCCGTTGGAGGCGCGCAACCCGTAAAGTGCCGTTGCGGCGGGGCCTTTCAGGACTGAGATACTTTCCACATCGTCGGGGTTGATGTCGGCGGCGCGGTTGGTGTTGGCGAACTGCTCCGAGGCTCCGGGAGAAGCCGATCCCGCGCTGGGCAATGGGTTTCCTGCTGTGGTAGCATTGCTGATGATAATGCCGTCGATTACAAACAACGGCTGGTTATCGGCGCCCCCGCTAAGCGAGGTGATGCCCCTGAGGATGATATTCACCCCCGCTCCCGGTGCGCCGCCTGAACCTGTGATGACCGCACCGGCGATCTTGCCTTGTAATGCGCCTACCATGTTCGGATTCCCCGACTCCCTGAGTTCATCCGACCGGATCGATTGCACCGAGTAACCTATCGCCCGCTTTTCCTGCGTTTGCCCGAGCGCGGTTACCACCACTTCGTCGAGCATCGACACGTCCGATTCCATTTGCACATTCACATTGGACCGTTGGCTTCCAAGAACGACCTCTTGTCTTTTGAAACCAATAAAACTGAATACGAGCGTCTCACCGGGCGCGGCCCTGATCGAATACTCGCCTTTACCATCCGTCGAAGTACCCTGAGCTGTTCCTTTCAGGCTTACGCTTACGCCGGGGATCTCGATGCCGTCCTTGTCGGTCACCTTCCCGCTTACTGACCCATCCTGTGCAAGGGCGGCATTCCAGCAGAAAGCCATCACCAGGTACAGCAACATCAGGTTGTTGTGAAGTAGTTTTTTCATCATCTATTAGTCAGGTGTCGTTATATGATACATGTAATTTACAATTCGTTCTTTAAATAATATCACCCGAAGTGCCAATAAGACAACAAAAGGTAACATATTGATTAGCTACCGGCTGAAAATCGGGGATCTTCCATTCCTTTTTTCTTGCAGGTTTAACGAGGAAAAATATTATTACTAGAAAAATAGTTTGCTAACTATAAAAATAGTTTTAATATTTACATCATGGAACTTGAAAAGCTGACCAACAAAGAAGAAGAGGTAATGCAAGTGCTGTGGAAGCTGGGGGCCGCATTTGTAAAAGACATGCTTCCGCTTTTCACCGAACCAAAGCTGCATTACAATACCGTTTCGACCATCATCCGGAACCTGGAAGAAAAAGGGTATGTAGCGCACCGGCAATTCGGGAATACCTATGAATATTTTCCGACCGTGAAACAGGAGGATTACCAAAACCATTTCGTATTGAACAGGGTCGTTGGCGGGTATTTCAACGATTCTTACAAGGATTTGGTAGCGTATTTCGCCAAACAGGAAAAAGTTACGCCCGATGATCTGCGCGCGATCATCCGTATGATTGAAGAAGGAGAGTAGAGAATTTGATGTACCACATTAATCCGCCGACTTTATGCTGATCCCTTACCTCATGAAAGTCAGCCTCGTGCTGGCTGTACTGACTCTGGCCTACCGCTGGCTGATCCAGTTTGAAACATTTTCGAAACTCAACCGGGTGCTGTTGTGGCTCAATGTAGCTGCCGCCTGGACTTTGCCCTTGATCAATCTGCCCAGCTGGGGGCCGGTGGAAGTGCAAAACGAGTTTCACCAAAGCATTCCAAAAGTGGTAGGGAAGCTTCCCGTGCTTGCTAAACCGCTCGCTACCATACAATCGATGTCGTTTCAGGCATCACCACAAAACGAAGCCCCCGCCATGTCGGCTGCCGACTGGGTGGTAATGGTCTATTTCGCAGGTGTAATCGTTCTCGCAATACGATTGCTCCTTCAAATGGGCCGATTGTTCATTGTAATTGCAAAAGGACGGACAGAACAATGCGCGGGCGGCACTTCCATTCTGCATATTAGCGGCTCAGCACCTTATTCTTTTTTTCATTGGATCATTCTCGATCCATCCAAGCATTCGAAGTCTGAGCTGGACAATATTATTGCTCATGAAACCGAGCATGCCCGGCAATCGCACAGTGCCGATCTGCTGCTGGCCGAAATACAGAAGATCTGCCTGTGGTTTAACCCTCTGGCCTGGGTCCATCAGAAACTGGTGCAGGAAAACCTCGAATACCTCGCCGACCGCGCCGTGTTGGATAATGGCTTTGAGAAAAAGCTGTACCAATATAATCTGCTCAACGCCGTGATGCGTACGCGAGAGTTGCCTTTAACTAATTCTTTCGCCCAGTCGCTGCTCAAAAAACGCGTTAAGATGATGAACAGAAAGCCGTCGCATTACGTCGTTTGGGGCAAATATGTGGGTGTGCTGGCATTGGTTTACATTTCGTCGGCATTCGTAGCACCGTACCGGGATCAGATTGTGGAACTGGCGCCTGCGAAAATCCGGCCGTTTGTTAAGCCAATGATTGGCGAAGTGATTTCCAAAGCGAAACCAACCCATTATACTAAAAAGAGCCGTGAAAAAAAAATTTAAAACGACCCGAATCAAACCCCCGGATCAAACCCCAAACCCGCAGTAAGCCATAACCCACAAACTGTTTCCGATCAAAAGTCGCCAAAAGGTGTATTGATCGTCAACGAGACTTTGTATTGGGCAGTTACCCCGTTGATGACCTGGGAGGATATCAACGAAATGAAAGCAGCTATTAAAAAATTTGGACAGGATTTCCAGGTCAATAAACTACAATTCGATCCTTTGCAGAAGTACATCACGGCAGTATCGGTGCGTGTCGACTCAAAAAGCGGCGGGTATGGTACGGGCGAGGAACATAGCGACAGTGAGTTTGAGCCGATGAAAGGTTATTCCGGATACATTTCCGGATACGGGCAGGGGATGGGCCAACTTCCGCCAAATCCGCTTCTTAAGGAGATGGAGCAGGATTACCAAAAAGCACTTGCCGTTGCGAAGGAATATGAAGTTGCCCATTTCGAATACAAACTTGGTCAGCGTCTGGGAGGCCACACGACCACTACATTCACACGGCAGCTTCTCACCGGACCATCGGCCGATCGGTTTTTTACCAAGGAGGGATTCGGTAAATCGGCCGACAATACTCTGAGAATTTCTGAGTATCACAAAAATTCCACATTCTACCTGAATACCAGTCCTTCTACATTCGTGGAACTTAATGAGGTTCCGTTTTCCAAGTTTGAGCGTGTCAGCCTACTCGAAGACGCTGCACGACGAAAATACATTGTTGTGTATACCAAATAACAGAAGGCGGCCCATTCGAGCCGCCTTCGCATTTATCTGCCTTACTAATAAGTTACTATTTCAAATTCAGCTCCTCGCCGATCGCTTTCACTTTATCCTTCAATGAAGCGTAAACGCTGTCGAAATCTTCATTCTTTTCAAGCGCGGCGCGTACACCCACGTAGAATTTGATTTTCGGCTCGGTACCGGATGGACGGCAGGTGAATTTCGTGCCGTCTTCGGTGAAGAATTGCAGCACATTCGACGATTCGATCCCCATTTCGCCCGACGGAATTGCCGTAGTCGCATTGGTTTTGAAATCGGTTGTAGTCAGCGCTTTGTAGTCGTCCATTCTCACAACCGGCGATCCTGCGATGGTTTTCGGCGGGTTCGCACGGAAATCGGCCATCATTTGCTGGATTTCGTCAGCACCCGATTTGCCTTTTTTGGTCAGTGAGATCAATCCTTCATAATAGAAACCAAACTGCTTGTAGATTTCCATCAGCATATCGAACAGGCTCAGGCCTTTGTCTTTCGCATAGGCTGTGAGCTCTGCGATCATCGCGCAGGAAGCGATCGCATCCTTGTCGCGCACCGCGTCTCCGATCAGGTAGCCGTAGCTTTCTTCGCCACCACCGATAAATTGCTCCTGGCCTTCTTTCTCACGGATTACCTGTGCAATGTATTTGAAGCCGGTGAGGGTGTTGTAGCATTTCACACCATAAGCCGCCGCCATTTTGTCGATCAGGTCGGTGGTAACGATGGTTTTACACACGAACTGGGTGCCGGTAAGCTTGCCAGCGTCCTTCCATGCATTCAGGAGATAATAAATGAGGACGCTCGCCGTCTGGTTACCGTTCAGGAGCTGGATCTCGCCGTGGTGGTTTTTCACGGCGATGCCTACACGGTCGGAGTCGGGATCGGTACCCATTACCAGGTCCGCATCGATTTCCTTCGCCTTCTCAACGGCTTTGGACATTGCTTCACTCTCTTCCGGGTTGGGATAAACGACCGTCGGGAACTGGCCGTTGCCTTTCGGTTCCGCCTGTTCTTCAATGACAGTCACTGCTTCAAAACCCATTTTGGCGAGCAACTGAGGCACGAGCGTCACGCCGGTCCCGTGCAGCGGCGTGTAAACGATTTTCAGGCCTTTCTGACGTGCTAATGCATCTTTCGAGATCGAAAGCGAAAGAATGTGGTTGATATATTTCTCATCCACCTCAGTTCCGATCTTGGTGATTTTCGAGCTGTCGCCGTCAAATTTTACCTGATCAATTGACTGGATCGCATTTACTTCATTGATAATGTTGGTATCGTGCGGCGCAACTACCTGCGAACCGTCGTCCCAATAAGCCTTGTAGCCGTTATATTCCTTTGGATTGTGCGAAGCAGTCACTACCACGCCGCTTTTGCAACCCAGCAAACGGATCGCGAACGAAAGCTCGGGGGTTGGACGCAGGCCTTCGAACAGGTAAACCGAAATGCCATTCGCCGAAAAGATATCCGCGATGATCTTTGCGAACTCGTCGGATTTGATACGGCTGTCATAGGCTACTGCTACGCTTTTTTCTTCGTTCGGGAATGCTTTGTTAAGATAATTCGCCAATCCCTGTGTGGCGGTACCCACCGTGTAGCGGTTCATGCGGTTGGAACCGATGCCGATAAGCCCTCTCAGTCCACCTGTTCCGAATTCGAGGTCTTTGTAAAATGCATCCGTCAGTTCAGTATCGTTGCCTTCATCGATCAGTTGTTGAATGGATTGTTTCGTATCGATATCATAATCACCGTTGAGCCAGCTGCTCACTTTGGTCATCACATTCGGTTCCAATTTTGCAGTCATAATCGAGTTAAATAGAATTAATTAAGAGAATAAAAATGTATGTATCGTCCTTACTTACCGATTTCCAACGGTTCTTTTTCGATCGCCGAGAACGATTCCTTGGCTGTTTTGTGGATCAGTTCCGCTACCAGGCCCGTCCAGCCGGTTTGGTGGCTGGCGCCGCAACCGCGACCGTTGTCTCCGTGAAAATATTCGTAGAAGAGCACATGGTCGTTAAAGTTAGGATCTTTCTGCATCTTCTCGTCATGCCCGTACACCGCCCGCTTTCCTTCCGAATCTTTCTTGAAAATATCAATCAAACGGCAGGCAATGCCTAATGCTGCGTCCTTGATGGTGGTGAGGTTACCAGAATTGGTCGGGTATTCTATCATGAAATCCTCACCGTAGTAGGTGTGGAATTTCATTAAAGAGTCAAAAATCAGGTAATTCAGTGGGAACCAGATCGGCCCGCGCCAGTTGGAGTTACCGCCCATGATGTCGGTTAGCGCTTCCGCAGGTGTGTAATCTACCTGCAAAACCTCTCCATTGATATAGAATTTGTAAGGATTCTCTTCATGGTACTTGGACAATGCCCGCACGCCGTAATCTGACAGGAACTCGCTTTCATCGAGCATCCGCTTCATGATCATCTTCATCCGGTGCCCGCGCAGGATCGACAGCAGCCTGTTTTCCCCCTTTCCGGATTCGAACCAACGCGATATCAACCGCGCCAGATCAGGCCGGTTAGCCAATACCCATTCCACACGCCGTTTGAAAACTGGTAGTTTATCAAGATTCTGAGGATCCAGAATTTCCACTGCAAAAAGCGGTATTAACCCTACAATGGAACGAACTTTCAACAGGATGCTCTGCCCGTTCGGAATATGGATCACATCATAATAGAACTGATCTTCCTCGTCCCAAAGGCTGATCGACGAGTTTTTCCCTCCTATCGACTCCATGGCACCCGCAATGTGCAGGAAGTGCTCGAAGAATTTGGAAGCCATATCCTGGTATACACCATGCACGAGCGCCACTTCGACCGAAATCCGGAGCATATTCAGCGTGTACATCGCCATCCAGCCCGTTGCATCGGCCTGTTGCAGCTTGCCGCCGAACGGCATAGGCGTTGAACGGTCGAAAACACCGATATTATCGAGACCCAGGAAGCCGCCGCTGAAAATGTTGTTGCCGGTATCGTCCTTCTGGTTGACCCACCACGTAAAGTTCAGCAGCAGTTTATGGAATATTTTTTCCAAAAATTCGATGTCCCCTACTCCATTGTTCTGCTCCCGGTCGATCTCGTACACTTTCCAAGTTGCCCAGCCGTGTACCGGCGGGTTTACGTCGGAGAAATTCCACTCGTATGCGGGTATCTGCCCGTTCGGGTGCATATAGTACTCGCGCAGGAGGATTTCGAGCTGCCTTTTCGCAAAATCGGCGTCTACCCTTGCCAGCGGCACGCAATGGAAAGCCAGGTCCCAGGCCGCAAACCACGGGTACTCCCACTTATCGGGCATTGAAATGATATTGGCGGCATACAAATGCTTCCACCCCGAGTTTCGCCCCCATTTCCGGCCCTGGTTAGGCCCGGGCTGTGCAGGATCGCCTTTCAGCCATTCGTATACATTATAGTAATAGAATTGTTTACTCCAGAGCATTCCCGCGTACGACTGCCGCTGGATAGAGCGCAGGTCGCTATCGGCCACGTCGCGCTGCAAATCGTCGTAAAACTCGTCAGCCTCGCGGATACGCTTGTTAAAAAAGTCCTCAAAACCTCCGAAAGGCTCGGAAATCGAGTGATTTACAAAACGCAGACGAAAGGTTGCGCTTTCACCGCCTTTGATGGTTTTGGTAAAACGGGCAGCCGCTTTTGTACCGATATTGTTCGGATTGACTGTATTCGTTTTCTGGCCGCTTACAATGTAATCGTTGATACCATCTTTCGGATAGGCCGTGTTATTGGCTGTGCCATACAGTTTTTTGAAATTCGTCTCATTCTCGCAGAACAGCAGTTCATCGGCGCCATCGAGATACAGGTTATATTTCCCGTGCTTCCGGTGCGTTACTTCGATCAGGCGGTTGGAAATACCATTCATGATCGGCTTGTAATTGAATGCCTCGTAGCCCCACGACCAGGTGTTGCGGAACATGATCTGCGGCAGCACGGTGATCGGCGCATCTTCTTTACCCCGGTTGAATACCGTCACTTTCATGAGAATATCCTCCTCGTCGGCCTTGGCGTGCTCTATGAAAATATCGAAATACTCGTCGTTATCGAACACGCCCGTGTCCATGATCTCGTACTCCGGGTCCTGTTTGCCTCGTCGCCCGTTTTCCTGACGCAGCTTGTCATACGGAAATAGCTGCTGCGGATATTTGTAGAGCATTTTGGTGTACGAATGCGTAGGCGTGCTATCGAGGTAATAATACATCTCCTTCACATCCTCCCCGTGATTCGATTCCCGGTTGGTGAGTCCAAAAACCGAACGAAAGACATATATGTTGCTTGTTGTCAGAAAAACCGCCGATCCCGTCCTCGCCCCAGCGATATGCTTTGGAGAGGGCCATTTCATGGGTAATATAGTTCCAGGCATCGCCATTTCCGCTATAATCCTCCCGTACCGTGCCCCATTGGCGCTCCGATAGGTAAGGCCCCCATTTCTTCCATCCCTTATTTTCTTTCTGAAGACTTAACCTAACTTTTTCAGCTCCTTGTGCCATTAATCCGTCAATTTTTCGAAAGAAATGAATTTCAATAATTACCCAATTTAGAAAACCGGTTTTCAAAAACACCAGAAACCGGAAGAAAATTGAAAAAATTTAACAATCCGGTTGCCGGCAATTCACGGTCGTGCAAATGCTCCTAAAACACTCATAATGAGGCAAAATATGTAACCGCGCGTATGTGCAATTATAGTGCCGGATTGTCGATGCGGGTAATATCGTACGAAACTTCGCCTGCGTAGAAGCGGGTAAGCGCAGCGGCTTTTTGCGAAGTTTCGGTCAGCAAAGGATGCCGCTCAGCCAGCAACAAATCCTCTACATCGGAAACATATTCCTTGAACATCAATGGATTGGACAACTTGTAGAACTGGCCATCCGCTGCTTTCAGTACCGGAACAGCTTTTACCTTTCCTTCGGCATTCAGCAGGCCGTAACGGCGCCGTGCTTCGACGTAAGCTTCGTCGGTAGCGTCAAAAACAATGTGCTCGACAGGCCTTACCGCTCCGACACTGCCTGCGATGCGCTGATCGAGCGATTCGAGCAACGCGCGCAGGCGCCACGTCTGCTTACCCGAACGGATGCGCTCGCGAAGCGATTGACGAATGAGGTAAGTCAATGCCTGCGTCACATTCAGGCCGATTTCCGCCATTTGCTTGAAAATAAACGAGGTAGGCGACATTCCCGGGATTGTGTTCGGGTCGTGGAGGAGAATGGTACCATTTTCAGTGAGGAAACCGTCGATCCGCACACAGGCGTCGATGCCAAGCTGCTGGAATACGGCGGCGATCATCTGCTGGATTTCCTGGTTCTTTTCCAGTGTCGTATCCACCGGGATGCGTTTGCGGCTGGCTCCTGGCTTGTATTTTGCATTAAAATCAAAAACCTTCACCATCTTGATCACTTCACTCGGCGGCAATGCGAGCGGTGAACCGTCGTCAAACTGAATGCAGCCGCAGGAAAATTCCTGTCCGTTCACGAATTCCTCCACCAGCACCTGGTCTTCGGCATTAGAACTGCTCAGCAGCGCATGGTTTTTTCCCTCTGAAAAATAAATTTCCAGCTCACTGATCAATGTCGTAGGGTGATAGATCGTCTTTCCATCCAGAACAACCGGAAACCCGATGCCTTCGTCGAGATTCGCAATCTTCTGCCCCCAAGCCAGTTTTTCAGCTTCATCCAGTTCCTTCCAGGTATCGGCATCGAGCTCGATCTGGAAAAAGCATTGATTCACCGCCGATACGAATTCTTCCAGCGAATCATCTTTCACAATGGCGACGCCAATCGACGATCCCTGGTGCGGCGCCTTAATCACCAGCGGCAGGCCCAGGTGTTTTTTCAGGACCTGGAATAGCAGCGGATAATCGTTCGGGACCCACTGGCTGTACCGGAGCGTCCAGCTTTTCTTCTCCTGCCCGTTCACGAGGGCAATCATTTCATTTTGTAATATCTTGTCAATACCCACAGCCGACCCCATTAAACCAGGACCGCTATATGGAATTTTGTACCATTCAAGAAGCCCCTGGATCGCGCCGTCTTCGCAATCGGGACCGTGCATGGCGAGGAATACGAAGTCGAAATGTTCGTTGAATTCCGCGTGACTGATCAGTTTGCCTATCTCCGCTGAAACATCGGCCGCAGCCAGTTCAGGAAATGATTCGATGTATGTTTTAAAGCCGTCTTTTTGATTGCCCGGCGCGGGGTAAAACTCGCGGATCTCGGACGAATACATCAGCTCTTTTTGCAGCAGGATGAATCTTCCAAAGCTGTCCACAAAAACCGGTACCGGCTCAAAAAGTGACTTGTCGAGGTATTCAAATGCTGTTTTTCCACCTGCAAATGATATCTCCCGCTCACGGGAAGGACCTCCAAAAAAAATTCCGATACGCATGTTGATAATCCTGATTAATGCATTCCAATGATGCCCGCAATATAAGTGACTAATCGGGAGGAATCAATTTCTGGTGATTCAGCGCAAGGATTAAAACGCAAAAAGCAGCTCCCCGTCCGGGAAACTGCTTTTGACCAATATCTGATATAAGTTTTCCGCTGTTATGCCAGCTCGGGCACATTCGAGGAAACTACCTTATTAATGTACGGTACCGCTTTACGGATCGATTCTTCCAGACCGGCGCGAAAAGTCATCGCGCTCATCGGGCAGCTTTGGCAGGAACCTTGCAGCTCCAGCTTCACAATCAGGTCGTCCGTCAACTCCACCAATTTCACATCACCTCCGTCTGCGTGCAGATAAGGACGCACTGTTTCGAGCGCCTGCTCGATTAATTCTATGGTTTTTTCTTTTGAATCCATTGTTAAAAAGTCTGTCTGCTAAGATGCAAGATTATATCCAAAAAATCAAATCATTCAGTTACTAACTGCTAAACCTGGATTTCGACAGGTTGTGTCCTGGCCCGCGACGCATTCCTGATCGCGACCTGCTGCGCCAATGCTTCCGCCGCATCCATAAACGCATCGTTCACGATCGGGTTGGTATCCATTACGGCCGGACGGCCGTCGTCGCCGGCCTCGCGGATGCTTTGTACCAGCGGGATCTGGCCCAATAAAGGCACATCGAATTTGTCCGCCAGCGATTGTCCGCCTCCTTTTCCAAAAATATGGTATTTATGATCGGGCAACTCTTCGGGCGTAAACCAGGCCATATTTTCAATTACACCTAAAATAGGAACATTGATCTGCGGCTGTTTAAACATCGACAAACCTTTCACTGCATCGGCTAATGCCACTTTCTGAGGTGTTGTAACCACTACCGCACCTGTTACCGGCACGGTCTGTACGAGGGTAAGGTGAATGTCGCTTGTGCCGGGAGGCAGGTCGATCAGCAGGTAATCCAGCTCGCCCCATTCGGTATCGCCGAAAAACTGGCGCAAAGCCTGGCTAGCCATCGGCCCTCTCCAAACTACCGCACTGTCGGGCGGCGTCAGGAAACCGATCGACATCATTTTGATACCGTATTGACGGATCGGGTTAATATAGTTTTTACCGTCTTTCGGGGTAATGGTAGGCTGCATATTCTCCGCGCCAAACATCACCGGAATCGACGGACCTGAAATATCCGCATCGATAATGCCCACTTTCGCACCCGAACGGTGCAATGCCATCGCCAGGTTGGCCGTCACGGTCGACTTCCCTACTCCACCCTTACCGGACGAGATCGCGATCACGTTTTTCACACCGGGGATCAGCGGGCCTGTGTGGCGGGTTGTCGTTACATTGGCTGTAAGCTTGATGATCACCTCCACATCCGGGCTCAGATGCTCGTGGATAGCATTCTCACAATTTTTCCTGATCAGTTCTTTGAGAGGGCAAGCGGGGGTTGTAAGCACTACGGTGAACCGTACCTGGTTCACACCAATTTCTATATCCTGAATCATACCGAGCGTCACCAGGTCCTTTTTCAGATCGGGTTCTTCCACAGTACTCAAAGCCTGCAATACTTTTTCTTTATTAATTGTAAATTCTCCCATTATTATGGCTGGTACTTTGACTTAATACTATGCAACACGAAATGCCGCCAATGAGTTTGTCACATTCCAGGAAATTCTCCGATCCGGCGCTCCACTTCCTCCATTTCAGCTGAAACATCCACGTTTCGGGAGATCGCATTGAGCTTGCTCCACAGCGATTTGAGCATTTTGAGATGTCCCTGCGTGAAGCCGTGCTGCGGCCTGTGTGCGAGGCTGTCCCGAACGGACGCCCATTCTTTCATGAACTTCAATGCATCGTTTTCCAGGTAGGTCCGGGCAAATGCGTTGAAAATGTATTCTTCTGCCAGGCTGCTTGGGTGGATCATGTCTTCCTTATAGAACCGGTAGTCCCGCAGCTCGTCGATCATGATCTCGTACGACGGGAAATATTCTACGTGTTTGTATTTTTCCGAAAGCCGGTGCGCTACAAGCCGCAGTGTCGACTTGCTCACCTGGTTGAGCGTGAGCGTATCACGCGTATGGCGCACGGGGCTCACTGTGAGCAAGATACGCAGCTTCCGGTTGAATGGGACGAGTTTTTGAATGAGCTGTTCAAATGCGATCGTGATCTGATCGAAATGCAGGAGCTCTTTCACGAAGCGGTCGCCGGGCAGCTTGTGGCAGTTACCGACGATCAGGTTGGTCTTCCGGTGCCTGTAGGCGTACGCAGTTCCTAGTGTAATAACCAGCAGATCAGCGTCACCCAGGAATTCCCGTATTTCATCGAGCTTGTCCGAAAGCATCGAATCCAATGCTCCCTGCCCGGCAGCCCATTGCGATGAATGGAAATCGTGGTGCAGCCAGATATGATCGGGATCTTGGAGAAACAGTGCGGGATTGGGCCGTTTTTCTTCCAGAGCGCTGTCCAGTATTTTACAGATCGTCAGTGGATTGAACACCGTACCCAGCGGATTATTGAGTACATCGAACTTATTATCAGCCAACTGCCCACCCAGTACTTCTGCAAAACACGAGCCGATCGTTAGTATTTTGGTGTGATGGTCAATCTTCCAATCAGGGGCATCCAGCGCGACTTCGGTACTCAACTTTATTTCCTTCATTACATAAAAAACAACAAGCGGGCTACAAAATTAAGCATGAAACCTCAGGATTTCACTAAATGCTGGGGTTTAGCAATTTATAATTTGGGTTAAAGGGATTTTTTATATGTTTGAGAGAGATTTCAAACACACTATAAGCATTTGCCATGGACGAAACCGGTTACCCGTTTAAACTTTTCCGTGAAAGGTCTTTCTATCGATTTGAGAGTGTTAGTTCAAACAAAATAATAAAAAAAGCTGTTGTGATATCAAGAGTAATGGGAAGCTCGATACTACACAACCTGGCATTACTCGACTCGGTAGATGACGATGAATTTAGCGATCAGACAGAAAGCCGCAATGGCGATCTTAGGAAAGTGTTAGCTACAATATTTCACATCGTC
>CBIHPQ010000046.1:0-22525 GCA_966211825.1 uncultured Dyadobacter sp.
ATCATTGCCGCGCAGGTAGGCCACGCCCATCATGTCGTTGGAGTATGGTATGCCGTAATATTCGTCGAACCCGTTCTGCAACGGCAGGAACTGACGGTGATGCCCGAGGTGCCACTTCCCGAAAATAGCTGTTTTGTAACCATTGCCCTTCAATGCCTCCGCGATCGTCACCTCCTCGGTAGGAATGCCCGTGAAGCTTTCCGGAAAAAACACATGGTCGATGCCCATCCTGCGCGGGTAACGCCCTGTGATGAGCGCAGCACGCGTGGGGCTGCATACGGGAGAGGACGAGTAAAAGGAGGTGAATTTGATACCGTGTGGCGCCAAATGTGCCGATGTCACCATAACCGAGGTCGTCGGCGAGGATCACAACGATATTCGGCTTGCGGGGCGTTTGCGCCTCTGCTGCCCAGGCTGTGAGCAACAAGGCCACGGCCGTTAGTAATCTTCTCATGGAGAGCAATTTATAGTATTAATTTTCTTTTTTAATCAAACCTACCTTCTCCTGATTGTCTTCGCGCTGCACGATCACCACTTGCTTGACGGCACCGGTGAAAGCAAAAGTGCCGGGATAATCCTTTGTAACGGGCGAATTGAGGTCCTTCCCGACGCTGAACCCGTCCGAAGAGGCCGATGCGAGGTATTTGGCGGCATTGATACCCGCCTGCTCGGCCACTTTTTCGCCATTGGCAAACAAGGTAACCTTTTTATCGGCCGAAAACCCGACGCGGATTTCGTTGCTGCCTTCCTTCAATGCCTTGGACGATGTAAGCAAAACGGGTTTCAGGCCGTCGTTGAGCAGGTAATGCAGTTTGTTCTGTTTAATAAAAAGGCTACTTCCCCCGAGCAAGCCGCCGTTTGCGAAAATGACACCTTCCGCATTCTTTCCCACCTCGATATTAGCCGTAATTTCTACCGGCCCCTTACCGATATAAACGCGTGTTTTAATGGTGGTACCTTCGTAGATCACCGTTTTCGGGCGTATGGGTGGCGGTGCAAGGCCGGCCCGGAAGTTTTTCAGGGGATAAACCTGGTATTTTTCTGCTTCCTCGTCAAACAGTTTTTTCAAAGCTTCGAGTTTTTCGGGATGCTTTGCGGCGAGGTCGTTGATCTCGTTCCAATCTTCATTGATATTGTAAAGCTCCCACTTGTCGCGTTTGAAATCCGCGATGAAATTGATGTCGTCCGTCTGCTCGCCGAATGTGTTACGCGGGTGGTAAACGCTTGCTTTCCAGCCGTCTTTGTACATGGCCCGGCCGCCGTGCAGCTCGTAATATTGCTGCGTGTGCCGGGAAGCCACCTGGGCGTCGTTCAGCGAATAGGCGAGCGACGTGCCATGGAACGGCCATTGCTTGTACCCGTTGATCTCCTCCGGCACTTTTACGCCCGTAAGTTCAATGGTAGTAGGCAGAATGTCGGTCACGTGCGTGTATTGCGCACGGATGCCGCCTTTTTGCTGAATGCCTTTCGGGTAATGCACGATGAGCGTCGTGTGCGAGGCTCCTTCTGCATTCACATCGCTTTTCCAATAGCGGAACGGCGTATTCGTAGCCTGCGACCAGCCCAATGGATAGTTGGGATAGCTGTATTCGGTGCCCAGCTTATCATATTGGGATAGTAAAAACTTCACATCGTCGCCGGACGATTTTTCGGCCGTGCCCGCAGTTCCCGTGTAGGTGCCTTCCTTGCTGCCGCCATTATCACCTACCACGAGGAAAATCGCCGTGTTTTCCAGCTGGCCAATCTGTTGCAGGTAATCCACCACCCGGCCAATTTCGTAGTCCGTATAAGACAAAAAGCCCGCGTACACTTCCATGAACCGCGCGTAAATCTTCTTTTCATCGGCCGAAAGCGACTCCCAGGGCTTGATACCCGTTTGGCGAGGTGGCAATTTCGTCCCTTTCGGCACCAGTCCGCCGGCGAGTTGTCGTTCGAAAACCTTTTCTCGGTATTGGTCCCAGCCCCCGTCGAACTTGCCTTTGTACTTGTCGCTCCACGCGCGTGCTACGTGGTGCGGCGCGTGCGCGGCGCCGGTGGCCAGGTAAAGGAAAAACGGCTTGTCCGGGTCGGCCGACTTCTGGTTTGCGATGTAGGAAATGGCCTTGTCCGATAACAGCTGGTTCAAATGTTTGGTATTAGGCTCAATGTCGATCGGCGAAGTTTCCTCGACGAGCTGCGGATGCCACTGATCCGTCGCGCCGCCCAGAAAACCATAAAAATGCTCGAAACCGCGGCCTGTCGGGTAGCGGTTGTATGGCCCGGCAATCGTCAGGTCGCGCGGCTGGTTGCCGTGCCATTTGCCCAATGCGAAGGTGTTGTAGCCATTTTCCTTGAAGATCTCGGCCACAGTACCTGCCTCGAAGGGGATGTTACCATTGTATCCGGGCGCGCCGATACCGAGTTCGGCATGGTGCCCCATGGCTACGCTGTGCGGGTTGCGGCCCGTGAGCAGGGATGCGCGCGTGGGGCTGCAAATGCCCGTCGTATGGAAATTCGTATAGCGCAGACCGTTTTTACCCAATTTCTCGAAGTTGGGTGTTTCGATCAGTCCGCCAAATGCGGACGTGGCACCGAAACCCACATCGTCGAGTAGTATCCAGACTACATTCGGGGCACCTTTGGGCGCTTTCGGCTGCTCCTGCCACCATTGCTCCGTCTCTTCGATCGTCTTCCCTACCTTCCCTTTGAAAGGCTGAACGGGATCATGCTGCGCCGATGCTTGGCTAAAAACGGCAGTGCCGAGCAAAAGCATGCCCAGCCGCTGCCTGGTCAGGGCGGATAGTAGTCGTTTTTTCATAAAAAGGTTATGGAAATAAAGACAAAAAAGCAGCGGGCACAACAAATGTCGCACCCGCCGGCAGGCGAAACCTTATTTTACAGCCTGGAATTTTTCGAGTTTATGCTTTTCGTCAGCGAGACGTTTCGCATCGGCTTTCAGGTAGCCGTACTGGTGCAGGTCTTTATCGGCATTTTCCGCAACCCAAAGCAGGAATTTCTTGGCCTCGGGATTCGAATTGTTTTTAGCGATCGAGAAATGAATGTTTTCAACCGGCACGTTTTTAACTTTTTCCACTTCAAGTGTCGCTATCACCTGGTCCAGGTTTTCCAGCGCCTTTTCTTCTTTGGAAACACGGCCATTCCCATCCAGGTCCACCGGGATGATCGTCAGACCGTCGAGCGGCTTGCGGCTTTGCAGGTCATAGGCGAGGCCGGGTGTAGTGTATGTAATGCCCGTTTCGTCTTTCAAAAGTGCCTTAATGAGGTGCTCATCGGCACCGGCAATGGCTTTCCCTTTAATATTCTGCTGCTCGTAACCGAAATATTTCGCGAAAGTGAGCGGTGCGCCGGCCTTTTGAAGGCGGGTGTAAATCGTGTACTGCGTGGTGAGCGACTTGTCTTTTTCCGCGTAAATGTCGTGGAAGAAGATTTGCTTGTAAGTCTTCTCATTCAGCCCCTTATCGGCATATTCTTTCGCAAAAGCCGATTTCGCGTTCGCTACCGGCAGCAATGCATAGCGGCCGATCGAGATGTACTCGCGTGTATCCTTCACTTCCTTTTCCTGGTCGTATGCCTCGATCAGCAGATCATATTTCGCTGGGTCGGTAATCGTCCGGGTCTCGATCACGATCTGAGCCTTTGGATTAGCAGCGGTGTATTCTTTGATCCATTTATCGACCAGCGGATAAGCGAAACGCACGCCGGTGATGATCACTTTATTTTCATTGGATTCTTGTGCAAAAGCATGGGGAAAAGCGGCCAGCGCAAGTCCTGCTGCCAGGAGAATAGTCTTCATGTTTTTCATGATGTAAAAGTGGTTGGAAGTGCAGGCCAATGACCCGCAGCATTATGAATGATAGGTAACAGGATGAAAATCAGAATGCGACGCCAACGGCTGTCGATTAAAAATCAACAACAGCAACAGGATGCAAATGCGGAAGAATACCCGGAGAAGCCCACCAAAGGCATAGAAATAATGCGCGAAGAATAACGATCCATCGATTTCATTTTTGAAAAAGATTGTGGTATTGATCTCGTCTGCTGGTGGTTAACAAACAAAATCTACTAAACTAATAGACAAAGTAAGTTTAAAGAATTTGAAAACGCAAGGGGTTGGGTTGAAATTGCTTGAAATTTGGGTTTGAATGGAGGTTACCAGACGACTTGCAGGCCGTCGGATTTGTATTTTCCAATGTTCTTATCGTCGGTGATAAAGATCAGATCGTGACAGATCGATTGCCAGATTAGCATTCGATCGAAAGGGTCCTTGTGGTGTTTAGCCGTTATCTGCTGAAAGGTGCTGGCTTGATTGGGCGTCAACGCCAACAGCTCGAACCCCCAATTTGAACAGATTTTAGGAAGATTTTCTGATTTCAAGCCCCCTAAAACCAACTTTCCACAGCCTATTTTAATACAGATCTCCCAAAAGGTAATGGAGCTTACGTAGATTTGATTCGCTTTGTCCGAAATTGCATCAGCAGCTTTCAGAGATAATTTAGGGCTTTCAAGTATTGTCCAGATTAAAGTGTGCGTGTCCAAAAGGTATTTCATATATCAAACTCCTCCTTTGTGGTTATGCAAAAATCATCGCTCATAAAGTAACCGGGCATTCCATCATAGAGACCCAGCTTGCGTCTACCGGGTTCATCGGTAGTACCAGGTCGCTTTTGAGACTGCTCAAATTCTCTATTTGGCGACGTTGTTTTCTTTGGCTTAGAAGCCGATTGGGGACGTACAGCTTTCATTGCAAATCGTTTTTTTACTCAATTTACAAACGGCTGGATTGAATACAAAGTCCAAATACCCCTCAATTCTCAACCGGCAGCGATGCGTTACCAACCGTTTGCGATTTCCCCTTTCGGCTGCTCCACTTCCTGAAATCCTGCCATATCGCTTCCGGATAAAGGTTCACCCCATAACTATAATAAAAACCCCGAAAGCGTTCCCGGAATTCGCCGGAGGAAAGTGCGTTGCGGTAGCCGATCTGGGAATTTAAGCCAACCCAGCGCAATGCGCGGTATTCGCCGTACACGCCTACCTGCAGGGGAATGAAATAGTCTTTTCGCGAGCCGGACTTGATACCATCGAACAGGTCGCGGAAGCGGGTACTTTCGTTGCCGATGCCTACTTCCAACGGCGTCGACAGCACCCAGCGTTTGTTTCGGATCGCGGTGTGCCAGTAGGCGAAATTAGCGAAACGGACGTCGGTGGCGGTGTAGTAAGAGAGGTTCAGGGGATTCGGAAGTATGCTCCGCCAGTTGACGAGCCGGCGGGCTGCATTATAGCCGAGCCAATAGTAGCCAGCCGTGAGCCGGTTGCGCTTTTCGCCAAAAGTTATACCCGCATTAACCCCGAAAATATGGATGTGCTTGTGCTGAATGAATGTGCCCCGCGCGTCGAAATTGAAGAATAGTTTGACTTTGTTTTGCGCGGTGATGGCGCTGATACTGTCGCTAACAACTATTTTCGCGCCATTTGGCATTTGGGTCGCAGCGGTGGAATCTGTTTGGGCATACGACGGCTGCTGCCCCGCCCATAGCAGGGTTAACAGCAACAAAATCATATCGTTAGGGCGCTTACGCAGTTCCTGGAAACCGTATTTCATCTGGACTTCAAAACAAAACGGCACCGGGCCTGCTTCGTCGTTTGCCTGGTCAGGTCCACCGGGGTATGCAATCCTTAACGCAAAACCGGCGCAAGAAATTTACGGATTAAAAAAATTTAATATGCCGGGCGTCAGTTTACACGCTTTGTGAGTGCGTTCAATTCCGTTTCAGTGGGTGTTGCAGAAGGAACGCCTTCTGCCGGGATTTCCACTTTCGCAGCCCAGGCGATCGCGTTCAGTACGAGTTTTCGGAAGTTGTCGTTTTGCCAGTTCTTGTGCATATGCCCGCCCGTAAAACCAAATCCGCGGCCGCCGTCGGGACGTTCAAATGCCCAGGCGAGCGTTTGCATTTCTTTCCTGGTGATCACCGCCTCGCGCACCGCAGGGTTGTTGGAATGGGTACCGTCGGGCTGTTTCAGTGTGGATTCCGGTGGTAATGCCTGCAAAATGGGTGTGACGGCCTTCATGTCCGCAGGGAAACGCATATGATAGTACCACTCGTCGAGGATACTGAATGGTTTGACGCCGCGTGCGACCGGATGGTCCGGGAAGCTTGAAAAGCTCGCCTCCCATACCGGGTTCACCGACCAGTTGGTTTCGAAATACCCTCCTATCCATTTCAAAAAGCGCTCCCCTCCCTCTTTGGCGGACACTTCAAGGGAAAAATGTAGGTTTACAATGCCCGTTCCGCCCGCGGTCAACTTTTCCATTTTAGCAGCATGAACCAACTCCAGATGATCGCTACCACCCCCATCGAGATAGAAAACGATCGCAGCCGCATTGTCCAGCACCGACTCGTCCTGCGGCCATCCATTGCGCACAATGATCGCCTCCACGCCCGGCAGGCTGTCGTTCAAGGCTTTCGCAAGCAGCGTGCAGCCGCCATTATGCTCATGTTCGCCTTTGCCGTGGCTGTCGGGACCGGCGATAAAGACTATTTTCCTGCGTGCATTTTCGCTGCCCTGCTTTCCAGGTTTTTGGGCAAAAACGGCTGCGCAAAACAGCAGCAATGCCAGTATGAGAATGTATTTCCTGTCCATCGCATCGTGAAGTTAAGTACCGGCTACAACCCGCTCGATGCGCAGGGTAGCCTGAATAAACTTTTGATGGACGTTGTAAAAAATCAGGCCATAGGTTACTTCATCGCGAGACTGATAAGCTCGGCGGTGTTTTTCACATTGGCCTTTTTCATGATGCTGGCGCGCTGGTTGGCGACCGTATTGGAGCTGATATCGAACTTTTCGGCAATATCCTTGCTGCTCATGCCTTCGGTGAGGCATTTCAGGATCTGCTGCTCGCGTGGGGTAATGATTTTCCAGATTGATTTTTCCTGGACCTCTTCCAGCACAGGACGGGCGTCGGACGCGCGGGCGAGTTGTTTCACGAGGTTTTTGATGATCACCGACGATGCATAAGGCGGGTAATAAAGTTCGCCCTTGGCAATGGCGCGGATCGCTTTCAGCATCTCGTCGCGGCTGGTATCTTTTTCCAGATACCCGGAAGCACCGTTCAATGCCGAGGAAAGCATATAATCGGTGTTGTTGTGCATGCTGAATACGAGGATTTTGGCCGATGGAAATACCGGCACGATCTGTTTGATCACGTCCAGGCCGGGCATGCGGGGCATGGTCAGGTCCAGCAGGATCACGTCGGGCTTCACTTTTTCGACCATATCCCATACCTCGTCACCGTCGGAGGCTTCGCCGGCAATGACCAGGTCTTCTTCATCTTCGAGCAGGGTGATAATGCCCTGCCTCACTACCGAATGATCGTCTACAACTAGGATCCGAATGGGCATATGCGGTCAGCTAATCAGCAATAAGTCATTATAAATCAACCTGAACGACCAATCTCGTACCGCTGTCGACTTTTGAAATGATCTCTATTTCACCATTCAGCAGCCGGGTGCGGGTACGGATATTTTCCATTCCGTTGCGGGTCAGGAACTGTCCTTCTGACTTTAAATTACTAATTAAAAATCCTTTTCCGTCATCTGCAATTTCCAAAACAATGCGATTCTTATTTTGTTCCAATTTTATCTTGATCTGATCCGCATTCGCATGTTTCACGGCATTGTTCAGGGCTTCCTGGGCGATGCGGTACAGCCCGATCTCCGTCGGACGGCTCATAAGAATGCGCTCGCCGGTCTCGCCTTCAAACAAAACTTTGATCCCCGACAGATCGGCGGTTTGCTGGCAGAGCAGTTTCAATGCCGAAGCCAGCCCGAAATCGCTCAGTACGGAAGGCATCAGATTGAAGGATACCTGCCTGGTTGTCTGGATAATGTCCTGGATCAGTACTACCAGTTGTTCAAAACGTTTCTGGTGTTTTTCGTCGTGGAACTGCACGGCTTTCAATTTCTCGGCATGCAGTTTCAGGCCCGTCAGCATCTGGCCTATGCCGTCGTGCAGGTCTAATGCAAACCGTTTCCGCTCCTCCTCCTGCCCTTCTATCAATGCCCCTGCCCGGATGCGGTCCTCTGCGAGCTGCAATTCATACTTCTCTTCTTCGAGGCGCAACAGTTCCTTCTGAGTATCAAGCAGTTGAATATTAGCTTCTTTTAATTTTTGATTGGAAAGCTGCAATGCATCTTCCGATTCGGTGAGCATCCGCACGACGCGGCGCGTGGTGTTCACTACCGGCCTGAAAATCAGCAGTCCTTCGGCAACCAGCACGAGGATCGTCATCAGGTCGAGGATCCACTCAATGCGTTCCAGGTTTTCGAGCCTTTCAAAACTCTCTTTATCAAACTGAAAAACAATGCGATTCATCTGCGCGAGGAACAACGGCTCGCTGGCCAGGACTTCCGCCAATGCCTGCTGCCGCACCGACAGGTCGGTACTGTCGCGGCTAATGATGTGTAAATTTTGATAAATACGGTCAAAAACGGGAGTCAGCTCGTGGAACATGGTGTCCAGCGGCTGACTTTTCCAGGTAACAAACCCTTTTTCGAGGGGAAGTTTTCTCGATACAAGGTCTTCGTGGCTGTCTTTCCACAATGCGAGCAGCGAATTGAAACTAACCGAATCGCGGTGCTCCATACCATTGATTTTCAGTATGGCAAGCTTGGTAAGCCGCTGACTGAGCATCCGCTGGCGCCCGGCTACATTCACAATGCGGCTGTCGTGGTTCAGGTTTCGGATCGTTCGCCGGATCAAAAACAGCCCGCTCACGGTAAGCAACGCCACCACACACAATGCCACTACATAAAACCGCGTCAGGCTGCCCGCCACGCGTTTGTCGAGTCTTTCCATTTGCTAAGTGCCAGGGGTTGAAACCCCTGGTAAATAATCGGTCTGCGACCGGACGGCTATGCCGTTTGTGATCCGTTAACGGATCACGACGACTACAAACCGATGTAAACGCGGTTCTCTCTGACCATTACCGGGAAAGTGTTGATCCGGTATTCGTCGTCGTTCAGGCACTGTCCGGTTTGCAATGAAAAGGTTTTTTTATGAAAAGGACAAGCTACTTTCGGTTCTTCTGCGTGGCTGCCGATCATTCCCCGGGAAAGTGCCATTTGCTGGCGGTGCGGGCATTGGTTATCCGTCGCGTACCACTCGCCCCTTCTGGCAAAATTATAGATCGCGATTTGTTTGCCGCTGATAAAAGCACAGCCGCCGCCATCTTCCGGGATGTCGTCGACATGGCACGCCATGTGCCAGGTTACTGCATTGATTGTGTCGGTGATCGTTTCCATTTGTCTGGTAGTTTGGTCGCTAGCCCCCGGGTTGCAACCCGGGGTTAAAAATGAGTTGGATCTTTTATTTTTGTATCGCTGGGTTTAAACCCGGGGGAATGGGACGCTGGGGCGTTATGCCCACTCTTTCGCCCTTTTTTGCTCGCGCATTTCTGCGAAGCTGATGGTTGGGTCTTTGATGGAGGTGTTTACAAAATGCGTGAAGCGTTTGCGGAGCTCGGGGCTTTCCACCACTTCGCGCCATTCGCATTTGTAGACGTCGATCAGGTTTTGCATGTCGTGTTCGAGTTCTTCGGCAATGCCAAGCACGTCGTCTACCACCACGGCTTTGAGGTAGTTCATGCCCCCTTCCATTTTGTTCAGCCAGGTGGCGGTGCGCGTCAGGGGATCGGCCGTTTTAATGTAAAACATCAGGAAACGGTCGATCAGGCGGAGGCAGGTTTCCTTGTCGACGTCGGTTGCGAGTAACTGCGCGTGCTGGGGTTTCGAACCGCCATTGCCGCATACGAACAAGTTCCAGCCTTTTTCGGTAGCGATGATGCCGAAATCCTTGCTTTGTGCCTCCGCGCATTCACGCACGCAGCCCGATACCGCCGATTTCAGCTTATGCGGCGAGCGCAATCCTTTGTACCGATCTTCCACTTCAATCGCGAAAGACACTGAATCCTGCACCCCGAAACGGCACCAGGTGGAGCCTACGCAGCTTTTTACCGTTCTCAGCGATTTTCCATAAGCGTGGCCGCTTTCGAAACCTGCGTCGATCAGCTCTTCCCAGATATCGGGCAGGTCGCCGAGGTGGGCGCCGAAAAGGTCGATACGCTGACCGCCTGTGATTTTGGTATACAAATTATATTTCTGCGCCACCTGCCCGATCACGATCAGTTTCTCAGGCGTAATTTCCCCGCCCGGGATCCTCGGAACTACCGAATAGGTACCGCCTTTCTGGATGTTGGCGAGATAGCGGTCGTTCGAATCCTGCGCCACAGCGCGGTCTTTTTCGAGGATGTTTTCGTTCCAGAGGCTCGCCAGAACCGAGGCTACCAACGGTTTGCAAACTTCGCAGCCATCGCCTTTGCCGTGGTGGTCGAGTACGGCGCCGTACGTTTTCAGGCCATTCATTTTCACCAGGTCCAGCAGTTCCTGGCGGGAATAATCGAAATGCTCGCAGATCACATTGCGGACATAGACGCCTTTTTCCTTCATCACGCCGGAGATCAGGTCCTTCACCATCGGGATACAGCCGCCGCAGCCGGTACCGGCCTTGCAGCATTTCTTCAATGCATCCACGGTATGGTGGCCATTTTCGCCTACTTCATGGCAAATCATGCCCTTGGTAACCGCCTCGCACGAGCATATGAGCGCGTCGTCGGGCAGGCTCATTACGCCCGCACCCGCTTCCTCGCCCCCGCGGGAGCCCAGGATCAGATCTTCGGAGTCGGGCGGCAGAATGGTTTTGCTTTTGCAGGTTTGCAGGAGCATATTGTATTGCTCGGCCTCGCCCACGAGGATACCGCCCAATAACGTTTTGCCGTCGGCACTCACGTTAATGCGCTTGTATACGCCCTTGGCTTTGTTCTCGTACCGGATGGTTTTGCACGCGGGCTCTTCCACAAACGGGTCGCCGAAGCTCGCCACGTCGGTGCCGATGAGTTTCAGCTTGGTCGACATGTCGTAAGGCAAAAATTCCTTTTCGCCACCTGTTAGCATCGTCGCTACGACGTCGGCCATTTCGTAGCCCGGCGCGATGAGGCCGTAAATCATATGGTGCGCCAATGCGCATTCGCCGATCGCAAAAATGAATGGATCAGAGGTTTGCAGCTGGTTGTTGACCACGATACCTCCCCGGGGGTGCGTTTCGAGGCCGGCGATTTTGGCCACCTCGTCGCGCGGACGGATGCCTGCGGAAATGACGAGCATATCCACGTCCAGGAAAGTATTATCGGCAAACTGCATTCCTTCAATGCGGTCGTCGCCTTTGATCTCCTGCGTGCTTTTAGAAAGATGTATCTGCAATCCAAGCGCTTCAAGCTGACTTTGCAGCATGCGCGAACCGGCGTCATCAATCTGCCGCGGCATCAGGCGCTGAGCGAATTCAACTACGTGTGCTTCTTCCAGGCCCAGGTCGAGCAAGGCTTTGGCAGCTTCGAGGCCCAGCAAACCGCCACCAAGCACCGCGCCTTTCCTCGCCTTTTTGGCATAGGATTGAATGAGTTCAAGGTCTTCGATGGTGCGGTACACAAACACCCCGTCTTTTTCCACACCCGGAATAGAGGGCACGAATGCACCGGAGCCGGTAGCGAGCACCAGGTAGTCATAATATACTATATGTCCATGGTGCGAACGCACCAGTTTTTCTTCCCTGTCAATATCCACCACCGGATCCGACAGGAACAGCCGTATTCCGTTCTCCGCATACCAATCGACGCCGGCCATAGAAAGGTCATCCGCCGATTTGCCAGCAAAAAACTCGCTCAAATGTACTCTGTCATAGGCCGCACGGGGCTCTTCCCCAAAAACAGTGATGGCAAAATCCTGTCCGTCTTTTTTTCTCGAGAGGAGCTTTTCACAGAATTTGTAGCCCACCATACCATTGCCTACTACGACGATCCGGGTGTTTGAAACAGCTTTCATAGTAAATAATAACTATTGATTTGTGAAAACATAATCATTTTGTTGCACTATTTTAATATTATACGTGTGTTATCATATTTTCGATAAGTCAAAAGTAAATCGTGTTTTCAGTAATTCCTAATTTTATATTCGTATTTATGGTCAAAAACAAACATAATTTTTGGCAAAATGATTGTTTTATAAAATTTGACTAGTAAATTTGAACCAATAATTGATATAGTTACAAAATACTATATATAGTACATTTCCAATATTCACTCTATTATATATAAGAGATGGAAGCGAAACTGACACTGGTAGGGGCCGGCCCCGGGGATAGCGAACTGATCACATTGAAAGGAATGCGCGCATTGCAAACCGCGGATGTGGTGCTGTACGACGAGCTTGCCAATGCGGCTTTCCTGGATTTTGCACCAGCCCACGCATTGAAAATGTATGTAGGCAAGAAAGTGGGCAACCCTTCCTTCTCGCAGGACGAGATCAACGGCCTGATCGTCCGCCTCGCTCGCAAACGCGGTCACGTGGTGAGGCTCAAAGGCGGCGATCCGTTCGTATTCGGCCGCGGGCATGAGGAGATGGAATATGCGCAGGACCACGGGGTCAGCTGCGACATGGTGCCGGGGATTTCGAGCAGCATTGCCGTTCCGGCTTCGCTCGGCATTCCGGTGACACGCCGTGGAATGAGCGAGAGCTTCTGGGTAATCACGGGCACGACGCAAAACGGCGAGCTTTCGGACGACCTTCGGCTGGCAGCCCAGTCACGTGCCACGGTGATCGTACTAATGGGATTGAACAAACTGGACGAGATTTGCGCATTATACAAACACTTCGGACGCGGCCATTTGCCGATGGCGGTGATCCAGAACGGCACACGGCCGGATGAAAAGAGCGTGGTGGGACAGGTTTGGGAAATGCCCCGGCTCGTCCGCGAGAACGGGATCGGTACACCGGCAATTATGATAATGGGCGACGTGGTGGCCCTGAGCCCCGCCTACGCATTGGAATACCTGCAAAGCATGCAGATGGCTTTTTGAAGTGCTTTCACTCCAACTTAAAAGTTCATAACGATGAAAAAAGCGGTTTACCTCCTTTTGCTGGCTCTTACCGGGACCGGCCTGCTGGCCCCGACGCGAACCATGGCGCAGTTCAGCCTCTCGGGGCAGTTGCGCACCCGTACCGAATTGCTCGACGGACAGGGCACGATGCTTTCCAAAGGCGAAAAGCCTGCCTTTTTCACCTCCCAGCGCACCCGCCTGAATGCGGGTTACAAGGGCTACCGGACCCAGTTTTTTGTGGCCGTGCAGGATGTGCGCGTCTGGGGGCAGGATGCTTCAACCAACAACCGCATTACGAATTCGGCCATGAACGGGCTGATGCTGCATGAGGCCTGGGGGGAGATCAGCCTGCTCGATACCAACCAGACGAAGCTCGGAAAAGAGTTCGCATTGAAGATCGGGCGCCAGGAATTCCTGTACGACGACAGCCGCGTGCTCGGCAACCTCGACTGGCTGCAACAGGCAAGACGCCACGATGCCGCTTTGATCAAATACGGTTTCAACGGTTTTACGGCACATTTAGGAGTTGCGTATAACCAAAACCGTGAGCTCAAAACCGGTACTTTATACGACGGCGTACCAGTAGGCTACCCGGCCGGCACGAACGGGATCGGGACGATGTACAAGTCGTTGCAGTTTCTTTATTTAGGCAAAAAATTAAAGCAGGGAAATGCTTCTTTCCTCGTTGTGAAGGATGATTTCCAGAAATATACATTGGATACCGCAGGCGTAAAAAAGCTGGCCGACGGCGTACGCAGCCGGGTGACCGTCGGCCCTTACCTGCAAACGAAAATTGGGAAAAGCTGGACGGTGACTGCCAATGCTTTTTATCAGACCGGAAAAGACAAAGACGGTGCTTCGCTGAGCGCTTATATGTATTCTGTCCGGGGGTTGTATGCGATGAGCCGTGCATTTTCCATTGGTCCCGGCTTTGACTACACCTCCGGTACAGCTACCGGATCGCGCAAAAACCACACATTCGACCCGCTATACGGCACGCCGCACAAGTTTTGGGGACAAATGGACTACTTCTACGCGGCCAACGGCTTCGGCAAGGGCGGACTTTCAGATATTTACATTAATACGACCATCAAGGCTTCTGAAAAACTTTCCATCAACACCGACCTGCACCATTTCGCAAGCGCAGCGGCAGTACGTGTGGCTGATAATCAAAAACTTTCGTCCAGCTTCGGCGAAGAGCTGGACATTATCGCCAATTACAACCTGACGAAGACCATCAGCTTCCAGGGCGGCTATTGCACATTCATTTCCACCAACAGCCTTGCGCAGGTGAAGGGCGTGAAAAACCCGCAGAAAATGTCCAACTGGGCTTACCTGATGATCAATATCAAACCTGAATTTTTGAAATAAGCTTCTGTCATAACCATCATTTTCAAAACTCTTATTACTATGGAAACGACCAACAAGCCGCTTGAAAAACTCAACATTTTCAGCTTCAAAGGCGTGCAAATGCGTACCTTCCATCTGACCTGGATGGCGTTCTTCCTTTGTTTTTTCGGATGGTTCGGACTGGCCCCTCTGATGACGGTCATCAAAACCGACCTGGGACTGACGAAGCCGCAAATCGGTAACATTATCATCGCCTCGGTGGCCGCGACGGTCATTGCCCGCATCGCAATCGGGAAACTTTGCGACACCTGGGGACCACGTAAAACCTACACCGCATTGCTGGGCTTGGGCTCCATTCCGGTGATGACGGTCGGCCTGGTGGATTCCTATGAGGGTTTTCTGCTCTTCCGCCTTGCTATCGGCGTGATCGGCGCTTCGTTTGTAGTCACACAATACCACACCTCGGTCATGTTCGACAAAAAGATCGTCGGAACGGCCAACGCGGTGGCGGGGGGCTGGGGTAACCTGGGCGGCGGCATTACAAATATGGTTATGCCGTTGGTGTTTGCCGGGTTCGTAGGCGCGGGTTACCTGCCTGAATCGGCATGGAGGATCGCGATGGTGATCCCCGGCGCCGCATTGCTGGTTTTCGCATTCGTTTACTACTTCTTCACCAAAGACACGCCTGCCGGCAACTTCGAGGACCTGGCCGTTGCCAACCCGAAAGCTGCAAAAGCGAAAGGCACCTTAGGCATCGCCATGCGTGATCCCCGCACCTGGGCGCTGTTCCTTGCTTATGGAGCATGTTTTGGAATTGAGATCACCTTCGACAATGTAGCTGCCTTGTATTTCTTTGATAACTTCAATACTTCACGGGCAACGGCGGGTATTCTGGCTGGTACGTTCGGTTTTATGAACATTTTCGCCCGCGCCGTGGGCGGTATCGTGGCCGATAAGGTGGGTAACAAATGGGGAATGCTTGGCAAAGGTCGCCTGCTGGCGTTGCTGCTGGTACTCGAAGGCATCGGCATTGCATTGTTCGCACAGAGCGGCAGCATTGTGGGCGCGGTGATTACCATGCTCTGCTTCGCGATGTTCCTGAAAATGGCCAATGGCGCTACTTATGCGATTGTGCCTTTCATCAATCAAAAGGCGATCGGTTCGGTGAGCGGAATCGTAGGTGCAGGCGGAAACGTAGGCGCGGTACTCGCAGGCTTCCTTTTCAAATCGACCACCATTAGCTATTCGCAGGCATTCATGTACATCGGCGTGGCCATCGCCTGCATCGCAGCGGTAGTAGCATTGATCAATTTTGAAAAAACACAGACTATTACCGCGGAAGCCGGCCAATTGGAGCCTGTTGAGGCGTGAGGGTATAACCCGGGCCATCCACGTTGATTGAAATCAACGGAAATGGATTGGCGAATTATTTTAAATGCCGCAGAGCGGCAACCTGTTTATAGCAAACCAAAAATGCCAACGTATCGCCAGACTCCATCGGAGTCACCCGACAACCCGCAGGATGCTCCGATGGAGCCAAAACGGTTACAAAATTAACGATTTGCTATAAACAGGTTGGTCCTCCGGACCAATACAATGCAGCAACCCATTCTGCCATTCAATCATTCGTTCATCGCACCGGCGACCCGGTCAGTTATTCAATCATTATAAAAATGAAACCAACCCCAACATCCTACAAATCGACCTGCTGTTACTGCGGCGTAGGCTGCGGGGTCGTGGTGACGAAAGAAAGTAACGGCCAGCTGAGCCTGGAAGGCGACAAGGAGCATCCGTCGAACAAGGGTATGCTCTGTTCCAAAGGCATGAACCTGCATTACACGGTCATGGACCAGTCCGACAGACTGCTTTACCCGCAGGTGCGACTCAACCGCTCGATGCCCTTACAAAGAGCGACCTGGGACGAGGCATTAGAGCGCACAGCAGCTGTTTTTAAAGCATTAATCAAAAAGTTCGGGCCCGATTCGGTGGCATTCTACGTTTCAGGGCAATGCCTCACGGAAGAATACTACCTCGTAAACAAGCTGATCAAAGGTTTCATCGGGTCCAACAATATCGATACCAACTCCCGCCTGTGCATGAGCTCGGCGGTGGTGGGTTATAAGTTGTCACTGGGCGAGGATAGCGTTCCCGTTTGCTACGACGACATCGAGGCGGCCGATGTCCTGTACGTAACAGGCGCTAACCCGGCCTGGTGCCATCCCATTATCTGGCGGCGTGTGGAAGCGCACAAGACGGCGAACCCGGGTGTGAAAATCATCTGCGTGGACCCGCGTGTGACCGATACCGCCCGCTCGGCCGACCTGCATTTGCAGATCCGCCCCGGCACCGACATTGTCCTCAACAATGCGATCGGCCGTTTGCTGATCGAAAATGATTATCTCGATGAACGGTTTATTGCAGACCACACCGATGGTTTTGATCTATTCCGGCTACAAGTAATGCAGCGCACTTTGGCGGAAGCGGCCGACATTTGTGGTGTCCCTTCCGCCGATATTGCCTTAGCTGCCGAATGGATCGGCCGTTCGAAAGGATTTCTGTCCTTCTGGACCATGGGACTGAACCAGTCGGTAATTGGTGTAAACAAAAACCTTTCGCTGATCAATCTGCATTTAATTACCGGTAAAATCGGAAAACCCGGCAATGGGCCATTCTCGCTCACCGGCCAGCCGAATGCCATGGGCGGTCGGGAAACGGGTGGCCTTGCCAATATCCTTCCGGGCCATCGTGAAGTGGTGAACGCCGAACACCGGGAGGAAATGGAGCAATTCTGGAAGACGCCGGTACGCATTGCCGACAAGCCCGGACTTACCGCCACAGAAATGTTCGAAGCGCTGGCAGACGACAAGCTGAAAGCGATCTGGATCATCAATACCAACCCGCTGGTGAGCATGCCCGATATGAATTCGGTGGAAAGCGCATTGAAAAAGTCACGGTTTGTGGTCGTTCAGGACGTTTCCAACCGGGCTGATACGGTGCATTTCGCAGATGTGGTGTTGCCTGCGGCGGCCTGGCTGGAAAAAGACGGCAGCATGACCAACGCCGAGCGCCGCATTACCTATTTACCCAAAGTCCTCGACGCCCCTGGTGAAGCATTGCCGGATTCAGAGATTTTGTGGCGTTTTGCGCAAAAAATGGGCTTTGAGCAGGCATTTAATTACAAAAACACTTCCGAAGTTTACGACGAATATGTGAAGGTTACCGCCGGAACGAGCATCGACGCTACGGGGGTAAGCCATGCATTGCTTCAAGAAAAACGAAGCGTTCAGTGGCCGCTATCCTCGTTGGACAAGGAACGCTCGGCCGACGTACGCCACCCCGGCACCAAACGTCTTTTTACAGACCATCAATTTTATACCAAAAACAAAAGGGCGCAAATACACGCCGTACCGGACGAAAACCATTCCGAACCCACCGACGATGAGTTCCCACTCGTACTGACCAGCGGAAGGATCCGTGACCAGTGGCACACGATGACCAAAACCGGCCGCGTTGCCAAACTGAACAAGCATATCCCCCAGCCTTTCCTGCAAATCCATCCCGACGACGCAAGTGAGCGGGGCATTCGGGAAGGCAGCCTGGTAACGGTAAGCGGCCGTCGCGGGGAGGTGCGCGTGAAGGCGCAGATCACGGACGACGTGCGCAAGGGGCTTTGTTTCCTGCCAATGCATTGGGGCAAAATACTGGGCAGCAACCTCGTGCGGGCGAACAACCTCACGAGTACGCTCGTAGACCCCAAATCCAAGGAACCGGATTTCAAGTTTTCGGCTGTACAGGTTAGTTTATATCAAAAACCATTTGAAAAAATCATTATCATCGGCGCCGGATCGGCTGGTTTGGGGTTTATCAATACCTACCGCCAGCTGAATGCCGACGATGAGATCCATGTTTTTTCCAAAGAAATATACCCGTTCTATAACCGCGTTATGCTGCCCGACTACATCAGCGGCTCGCAAACGTGGGAACAGCTCGTGAAACTGCGTGAGGACCAGTTCGCCGAAAACCGCATTAGCGTGCACAAAGGCGTGAGCATCGTGCACATCGACCGGAAACACAAAACCGTGATCGACAGCAACGGCGGCGAACACCATTACGACAAGCTCATTCTGGGCATGGGAAGCAAGGCATTTATGCCGAAGGGCGTGCCTAACCTCCCCGGGATCTTCAATATGCGCTCACGGCTCGATGCGGATTCATTGTTGCCGTTTTTAAAACAGCCGGAACCACATGCGGTGATCGTGGGTGGTGGTATCCTCGGCCTTGAACTGGCGGCGTCGTTCCGTGAAATGGACGTAAAAGTGACGGTGATCCAGCGCAGCGGCCGTTTTATGGAACGCCAGCTCGACCCGCTCGCCAGCGAGCTGCTTTACCAGGAGCTCGCCGACCGGGGAATCGAATGTTATTTCAATGACGAGGTGGCTACCTTCTCGGGTTCGGATACCGTGGAAGGGATCAGGCTGAAATCGGGGCGGAAGATCAGTTGCCAGGTGGTTGTGCTGGCAATCGGCACCGTCCCGACCATCGACCTCGCCCAGCAGGCCGGACTGGAATGCAAGCGCGGCGTCGTGGTGAACGATTATATGCAAACCTCTGACCCGGATATTTACTCGGCGGGCGAAATCGCCGAATGGAATGGCCAGATGTGGGGCATTACCCTTGCCGCCGAGCAACAGGCCGAGGTGATTGCCCATTACCTCTCGGGCGACATTTCGCAACCTTACAAAGGCAGCACGTCGATGAACATCCTGAAAATGGAAGGCCTGCACCTTTGCAGCATCGGCATGACGGACGCCCCGGCCAACGACCCGGCCTATGAGCAGATCGTATTTATCGATAAATCAAAGCGTTACTATAAAAAATGCATCGTGCACCGCGACAAACTCGTAGGCGCGATCCTGATCGGCGACAAGAACGAGTTCCTCGAATTCCGTGACCTGATCGCCAACGGCGTGGAGCTTTCCGAAAAGCGTTTGCAGCTCCTGCGCGCCAGCCAGAAAGCCGATCCGATGATTGGAAAACTGGTGTGTTCCTGCAACAATGTGGGTCAGGGAAACCTGGAAAAGGCCATTACCGGTGGTTGCAGCGACTTCCAAAAGCTCTGCCAAACCACCGGCGCCGGAACCGGCTGCGGCTCCTGCCGCCCCGAGGTGCGGTCGATACTTGAAAAGGCACTTGAAAGCAGTTTGGTAACGATGTAGTAAATGGTCAAGTGTTGTCAGGAATAGTCATTAAGTCATTTTTAGTTTTAATAATCCTGACAATGCCTGACCACACTTGACAAACCATGACCACCACTGACCATACTTGACAACTCCTGACAACACCTGACCACAAAACCGTAAAACGATGCGCGACTATTACCACATCAAAATCAACCTGCCGGGCGGCATTGCTTCGCCGGGGTACTTGATAGATATCCTTTCGGCGGCGTGGAATGCGAATGTCCGCAATGTCCGGTTTGGGTCGCGGCAGCAGCTGCTGATGACTGTGCATTACGAGGATATGCGGTTTTTGGAGAGTGATTTCAAAAAACTGGGCATCTTTTATGAGGTTAATACCGATCGCCGTCCCAACATTGTCAGTTCTTACTGCGGCGAAGAGGTTTTCCGGACGGGGCAATGGCTCAATGCGAGCGAGTACCATTCCGTACTCGACAGTTTTGATTTCGAGCCGGGCCTGAAAATCAATATCTCCGATTCTAACCAGAGTTTTACCCCCTTTTTTACGGGTAATCTCAATTTCATTTCCTCGCCCGAGCCGCATTTCTGGTATCTATATGTACGTTTGAAGCAATCCAACACGGTTTTTAAATGGGACGGGTTGATTTATACCAACGAAATCGGCCGCCTGTCGAAAGTGGTGGAGGAGTGCATGCTTGAAGAAGGTTTGAATGAGGAGTACGCGTTGAAAGCGGCTGTAAACGAGCGCATTCAGTACGTTTTCCAGCAGTCGCAGCAAGAACTGGAACTGCCCTCTTTTTCCCTGCCCTATTACGAAGGTTTCAACCGATACGAATCGCGTACGTGGCTTGGACTTTACCGGCGCGATGAAGAGTTTTCCATTGAATTCCTGCTGGATGTGTGCACGTTATGTCTTAAAACGCGGGTTGGTGAGATTTGCGCCACGCCCTGGAAATCGCTGGTTATCAAAGGCATTGAAGACCAGTACCGCGAGGCGTGGAGCAATATTCTGGGAAAACACAATATCAATGTGCGCCATGCGGCCAACGAGCTCGCCTGGCAAACCGAGGACCACAACGCCGACGGTGCCGAGCTCAAAAACGAGCTGATCCGCTATTTTTCCAAAAATGATACCCGCACTTTCGGACTTTGCTTCGGCATCCAGACCCGGCCGAAATCCGAGGTGTTCGGCTCGATCCTCATCCGAAAACGCCCGCTGCTGCGGATCGGTCAACTGCCGGTATTCAGCGTTTACGATCTTTACTATACCGAAAACTTCAACCCAAACAGCCGCGTACAGGTGCTGTTTGAGAAGGGTTTGTTTAAAATACATTTGCCTGCCCAGCTGGAACGTCTTTGCAGGCGGTTTAACAATCAGCGATCGAGGGAAACTCTGAAAACTATGCTGTCCGAGCCCGACGAAGCCAAAACGGCCGTCAAAATGGCGAAGACGGTGCACCAATGCCCCGATTGCCTGACGATTTATGATCCCGAGTTTGGCGACATGCTCGGTGATATCCCACCCGGGACCGCCTTCGAAGACCTTCCGGCGAGCTACTGCTGCCCTACCTGCGACAGCGGGAAGGACGTTTTCCTGACCGTCGAATTAACGCGATCATCACACCCCGAACCAGCCTGACCATGACAACCATACCCGCCATCGAAACCCGTTTTTTCGCATTTGAAAGCGATTTTGTCGACAGCCTGCGCTGCATTCCGATGATCGTACGCTACAAGCTGGATACCTGCCGTGTGAAGCTGCAACTGTCCGACTGGGCCAAATTCAATTACCAGGAAAAAGACGCGCTTGCCGACCTCCCCTGCCATTTGGCGGAGGAAGTGGAAGCATATGCCGAATATGTGAACGGATTGGTCTGGAAGTACACAAGCACCGTACCGAGCCTGCTCAAAAACCTCGATCCTGCGTGGGTATACCCGCACGTGCCCGCTGAGGTGCACGAGCGGGTGCAGGAATGGAATTGCCCGGTCATCAACGCGAGTCAGTGGATGCAACTCGATGTGCTCGAACGATTTGCATTGGTAAAACTCAGTCGGTCAGGGCATGAGGGACGGAATTTCCCGCGGGCGCTGGCGGAGTTTGGGCTGGCGGCGGCTTGCTAGTCGGGAACTGTCAATTCGAGGCTACCGAATTATTGACCAACAACTTACGCAATTCAGCCTGGACGCTTCCGGACGACGGCCGCGCGGCGTGTGTCGTGACCATCCGTCCCTGTGCGTCAATCAGCAGATAGCGCGGGATACCCGTGACATGGTATAAATCCCAGATAGACTCAGATGCATCGCTGCCATTGAGCATATGCAGCCCGTTTGGGACTTTGTTCGCAGCCATCATTTTCTTCCAGGCCAAGGTGTCCTGGTCGACAGACACATACAGAAAGGCGACTTGATCATTGCCTTTAAACTCCGCCTGCACTTTTTTGGAATCCGGAAACTCGTCGATACAGTAACCGCACCAGGTCGCCCAGATGTCGACGTAGACGACTTTTCCCCGCAGATCCGACAGTGCCAGTTGCTTGCCGTCGGAGGTTATACCTGCAAAATCGGGCGCGGGCTTACCGGGTCCTATCTTTTCCCACCTTGCAACGTCCTCGCGGATCGCATCTTTAAAGTCCTTGGAAGCGATTTCGGTTTGGAGCGTATCTGCGAGCTTTTGCAGGGCGGGTGTGAGGCCATTCGATCCAATCTGAATGTTAGCACTTTTAACACGCATGAAATCCTCAATTGTCTTCGGGTATCGACCGGCTTTTATTTTCTTTTCCACTAAGAATGGAAAAATAGACTTCAAAGTATCCTCATCTACTTTTTCGTTCTCTTCATAAATAGCATTGCTGATTTTGTTCCAATAAAAATTGGAGGCTATCAAAGCATAATCGTATATACCTGTTTTCAATGCGATGGTATCAACCGGCAATTCCTGAACAACTTTCCAGACAGACGGGGGAATTTCGGACGAGTCTTTTCCTGCAAC
>CBIHPQ010000047.1:0-22470 GCA_966211825.1 uncultured Dyadobacter sp.
TGAGGTATTTGGCATCTTTCAACAGGCGGTGCGCCAGCGAAAACGTCCACAAAATCCGCCCGGTCAGCACCACCGACCGGGCTGAGTCTTTCACCGGCTCGTTTTCATAATTGACCCGCCCATAGAATCCACCTTTTTCAGGATCCGGCCCATATTTTCCCCAATAATCTAGAATGGCAATGAATTCTTTCTTGAATGCGTCGGGCGTAAATGCAGCCATGGTTTTCCTGTTGGTTTTCAGAAAAAGCATGGTGGTGGTTTTTCATACTTGCCTCAATGCTGGACCACCACTTTGAATGTTTCTTCTCCGACGCTCAGGTAGTATAACCCGCTCTGCAAGTGGCTGGTATCGATCCCGTTTGCGGGTAATACGGCCGATTCCAGAACGGTGAGGCCTGTTTTGTCTTTCAGATTGAAGGCTTGGCCCCTGTTTGATGTTTTGATGCTGAGCTGACCTTTCACCGGGTTCGGATATACGCTTGATATAACATTACCTTCTTTGATAGCTATAATCTTTGAATATTCGAACTTGCCGTCGTGATCGAGCTGTTTCAGGCGGTAATAGGTGATGGTGGCAGCGGAAGCGTAATCCGTAAAGGAGTAAGCCCGTATTCCTTTGCCATCCTCGCCGCCCGGAATAAAACCGGCCGCTTCAAACTGCTGGGCGTTCAGGCTTCGTTGAATTTCAAAACCCTTATTGTTGGTCTCCGAAGTCGTTTCCCAGGCCAGCCTGTTGCCCTCCGGCGTGCGTATCCCACGGAAGGAGAGCAGTGTGACGGGTAATACTTCCTGACAAACAGGCGTCTCCCTGACCTCCTCAACGGTGTTGCATCCGGGGCCCGTATTACCGATGCTCAGCACTTTGTCGTGTATCGCAACGCACACGCTCGGGATGGCGCATTGGGTTAACAACGGTGAACCCGAAATGCTTAACGAAGCAAAGGTTATATCCTCGACGCCTTCGAGACTGGTTAATGCCGGATTGTTCCTCAGGTACATGTCCACATTTTGAACCTTCCCCAGGCCTTTCAGGTTCGTCACCTGCGTATCCTCAACCCTGATATAGGTTTGGGCTACTTTGAGCGATCCCAGGCCTTCCAGACTTGTAACGGAAGCGCCCGTAATAAGGAGCATGTCTACATATTTCAGCGAATCAAGTCCCTTGAAATTAGCCAAATTTGAATTAGGAAAGACTACAAACCAGGACGAGATCGTATCCAGCTTGCTCAGTCCCTTGAAACTACCGATTTCTCCCCAAAGGTCAAATGTCCCCATCTTTGTGATGTTATCCAAGCCCGTGAAATCATCGATCACCATATTTTGCCCGAGCCATATGCCGCCCATTTCAGTCAACCCCTGTAAGCCATCAAAGTTTTTCAGGTTTGGGTTTGGCAGATCAATTGATACAAAGCCCAGTGATTGGAGTGATGTCAGTTCCGTAAAACCGGCAACCCCGGTGTCCTGCAAATGCAATGAAGAAGCACTTTCAAGATTTTCCAGCCCAGCCAGGGAAGTGATACCCGGGGATCCCTGTACTCTTAAGCCGCAGGATTTGAGCGAGCCCAAGCCATTCAGGCTGGTCAGTAGCGGGTTGTAGATCATGTTGAAAGAATATGCTGTTGTCAGATTGGCGAATCCACTCAGGTTCGAGAGCAACGGGTTGTTTACGATCCAAATTGATTGGTCAACTGTCTGGATATTGATCAGCCCATCAACGTTGGTAATGTTACTCCCCTCCACCCTCAGCCCGCCGAGCAAACGCGTGCAACCGGGGAAGCTGGCCGGAAAGGCGTCGACCTGTGCCTGCGAGTTCAGAACAATATCCTGGTGTATCACCCCGCAAGTTTGCGCTTGAACCGTCGGGCGGTAAATAAACAAAGTTAAAATGAGTAGCGGCAGATGTTTTTTCATGGTTTAGGGGGTAAGTCGAAGGTAGGAATAGTAACGTTAATGTAAGTTACAAAAAAAATGCCTGATGTGCTATACATCAGGCATTTAGCTTTATTCTGGAATGGGTTAATCCCCCTGGTTTTCCTCCTGGCTTTCGTGATTATCGCCGCCGAGGCTGTAATAATTGTTTTCCTCGTCTTCACGACCGATCTCCTCGTCGGCATCGTCGTATTCCGAGCCTGGTACGTCGAGATCATCGCCGGTCAGGTCGTCCTCGAACGACTTTTCATTCCAATCATCGGAATCTATTTCCAGTTCGCGTTTCGTGCGCGAAATGTCCTCGGGGTCAATATCCGGGTCAATCAGGCCCTGGCGGAAAATGTCTTCGTTCGCAGGATAGTTTCCGGGAAGGTCTTCGTCATATAACTCATCGTCCTTATCGTTTGGGTCCATAGCAGTAATGGTTTAGTGTACTAAAATCGGGTAGTCCGTTCTCTGGTTTTCAGGTTTTGATTAAAAAAGCATTCCTGCACGCTTTTACCTAAAATAAAATGTTTTCAACCAATTTACGATTGCAATGCAAAGAAAATTAATCCGGTCAACCGGCGCCCTGGCAGTGCTGGCGGCAGCCACCGCACTGTTCGGTTACCGAAACGAAACCCTCAACCGTTCCGATAAGTCGCCCCTCTACACGCCCGTTGACGCAAAAGAGCTCAAACTCCCTGCCGGTTTCTCTGCCACGGTGCTCGCGACCGACCTCGGGGCCACCCGGCATATGGTAGTGGGTAAAAACGGCGACATGTATGTAAAGCTTTCCAAACTCAAAGACGGCAAAGGCATTTACCTCCTGCGCGATACCAACGGCGACGGCGCTATCGACGAGCAGAAACTTTTCGGCGATTATCCCGGCACCGGCATTGCAATCCGCGACGGCTATCTGTACAGCTCTTCCAACAAAGGGGTTTTCAGGTATAAATTGAATGAAAAGGATGAAATCGTCGATTTCGATAAACCTGAGAGTATTGTCAGCGGACTGACCGATCACGGCCGCGACAATGCGAAGCCTATTGCGCTCGACAACAATGGCAATATTTATGTAACGGTGGGTTCCTATAACGACAATTGCCGTGCGGCGGGCTCAGCCAAAGGCATGTCGCCCTGCACTATCCTGGATTCGGCGGGTGGGATCTGGCGTTTCAAAGCTGGGCAGCTCAACCAGCAGTTTTCCGACGGCACACGCTACGCGACGGGCGTGAAAAATGCGGTGGGAATTGATTGGGACAATAAAACCAATGCACTCTACGCGACCACACACGGCCGAGGTAAGTTCGACGACATGTACCCGCAATACTACACGCCCAAGCACAGCGCCGAGCTGCCGTCCGAAACGCTCTACCGGTTGAAAGAAGGCGACGATGCAGGCTGGCCGTATATTTATTACGACCATTTCCAGCACAAAAAGATGCTCGCGCCCGAATATGGCGGCGACGGCAAGAAAACGGGTGGCGAAAAAGCGATCGATCCGTTGGTAGCTTTCCCGGCACATTTGGGGCCTAATGCATTGATGTTTTATACAGGCAATATGTTCCCCGCACGCTACCGCAATGGCGCGTTCATTGCCTTTCACAGCCAATCGTCGGAGCTGAAAAAGGGCTATATGGTGGCCTTCGTGCCGTTTGTGAATGGTAAGCCGGGGAAATGGGAGATTTTTGCCGACAATTTCGCGGGCACCGATCTCGCGAAGCCGACAGGCCCGATCCAGCACCGCCCGTGCGGGCTCGCGCAGGGACCCGACGGCGCGCTGTACGTGACCGACGACCTCAACGGCACTATTTTCAAAATTGCCTACAAAAAGAAATAATCAGAGGCTCATACCTCCATCCACGAAGATATTCTGACCGGTAATGAACCGTCCTGCTTCCGAACAGAGCAGGACGGCCATTGCGGCGCAGTCCCGCACGTCGCCCAGGTCGCCGGTGGGTGTTTCCATGCGTTTGTTGATGCGCTCGGGAACAGGCGGGACGTCCTGGTCCAGCCGGGGCGTGCCTATCACACCGGGCGCGATGTTGTTGACGGTGATATTTTTATCGGCCAGCTGCATGGCCAGGTTCTGGACCATGTTCAAAACGGCCGACTTGGTGGCGGCGTAGACGATCATCGAAGGATGTGGCTTTACTTGCTGGACGCTCCCGATCGTCACGATCCTTCCCCAGCCGTTGGCTGCCATCCGTGGCGCAAATGCCTGCATGAGCAGCAATGTCGATTTGAAATTGGCATTGACTTGTATTTCAAAATCTTCCTCCGTAACCGCCTCCCAGTCTGCGGGGATTTGTACGGATGCGTTGATCACCAGGATATCGGGTGTTTTCCCGAGCCCCTGCACTTGCTCTTCGACGGCGGCAATGCTGCCATTTCTCGAAAAGTCGGCGTTGACGAGTGATGCTTCTCCTCCTTTTTTCCTGATTTCGTTGGCTACGGCTTCGGCTTCGAAGCGGTCTTTGCGGTAATGAATGATCAGTTGAGCGCCATATTCGGCCAATGCGAGTGCGATGCCTTTGCCGATTCCCTGGCTCGCGCCGGTAACGAGTGCAGTTTTACCGTTGAGGTTGAATTGGTCGGATAGTTTCATGGATACGGGATTGGTTCACCGCGGTTTTACCAATCCCGTGCCAGTCAGATTGTTGCAAATGCCCTCACGGGGAATGTGCCTACGCCTTTAAATTTCGGCGGTACAGCGCTGAAAAGGTAGCCGGATGCCGGCAGTTTTTCCAGATTGCAAAGGTGCTCGACGATGAGGATTTCTGCACCTAAGAGAATCGAGTGTACAGGACGGCTATTGCCGCGCGTGTCGTCGATGTTGTGGCTGTCGATCCCCACCAGTTTTACACCACAGTCGCGCAAGTATTCGGCTGCTTCGCGTGTGAGGAAAGGGTGATTTTCAAAATACGCTTCCGTATTCCAGTTCTTCGCCCAGCCCGTGTGCACGATGACGGCTTTATTGCGGATTTCAAGATTTTGGAAAAAACCAATACCTATTTCCAATGCACTGGTCGCGTCGATCGTGATCGCTTCCAGGTTGGCGAATGCTTCCAGTTCCACCTCCGAAAGGTCTTTCCCATGCTCATAGCGATGAAACGGGCAGTCGATGTAGGTTCCCGTATTGGTTACCATTTCGATTTTTCCGATTTGGAACTCGGTACCCTCCTCATATTTACTTTTGGAATCCTCCCTGCTGAGAAAATCGCAGACAACCGGCGCCGGAAGGCCTTTATAGGTGATCAGTCCATCGAAAATGGTATGGCTCAAATCGACCAAAAGTTCCGGTGGCGGCTGGTCAACCGCCTGGCGTTTATGTTTTTCCTGAATGTAAAACTTATTGAGGATCCGGACTTTTCCGACCATGAGCAGCCGGAGGTCTTTGATAATGTAATCGGCCAGTTCAGCATCGGAAATCGTTTCTCCGGCAATGTCGAGCCGGAAATCCTGTCCCTGAATGCCTCCGCCGTTGGTAAACTCAATGTCAAAATCAAAAACTACCCTGTTGTCCATCGGTTGATAAAATGTGCTTTAAAAATTGGTATCCGGCTTGGCCAGTTCCGTTTCCTGGATCCAGATGTTGCGGTAATACACGTCGTGGCCTTCCGATTGCAGTTTCAGGCCCCCGGGCGTGTCGGTTATGCCTTTGCCACCGTCGTTGCCGCCATCGATACCCGAGTTTTTACCGCCCCAAACCTGGCTGATCTTCTGGTTGGTATGCACTTTTTTACCGTTGAAATAGAGCGTTACCATCGGTTGTTCCACCAGTTTGCCGTCTTTGAAACGGGCAGCGCGGAAGAGAATATCGTAGGAATTCCATTTACCGACGCCATTGTAGGCGAAGTAGGGCGATTTGGACTCGTTGATCACCGCAGCCATTCCGTGCGAGGTGGTGTCGCCGTCGAGCACCTGGATCTCGTAGCGGTTTTGAAGGTAAACGCCGCTGTTACCGCCCGGTTTGGTGATCAGGAACTCTACGTGCGCGCGGAAGTCCTTGAACTGCTTTTTGGTAACAATGTCCGCCGAGCCGTACAGCCCGCCCGCCGACGCCGGATCGTTGCAGTTGATCACCGTACCCTTATCGACGGGATCATTCACGACCGTCCATTTGATCGGAGGCTTGGCCGCAAATCGCGGGCCTTCCCAGTAAATCCATTTTTCGTCGAGCATTTTGCGGCTGCCGTCCAGGTACACCTCGGCACCTTTGGGGGCTTTTGTACCCACGCCTACCTGTGCGCAGGCGAGGCCGGTGAATGCGATGGCGATGGCCTGGCCGAGGATTATGCTTTTTAGCTTTGAGAAATTTCGGTTCATATTGACGGTTTGGTTTGAATACTAACTCACTAAGGGTTGGAGGTTTTAGAATTACTCACCCGACTGCTATAACTTCTCTTCAAATAGCTTCAAAATGCGCTTGTACTCGTCGGTCCAGGACGATGCCTCCACAAATCCGTGGTCTTCCATGGGGTAGGAGGCCAGCTCCCAGTTGTTTTTGCCGAGCTCGATAAGCCGCTGCGACAAGCGCACCACGTCCTGGTAATGCACGTTCACATCCAACATGCCGTGGCAGATCAGCAGATGGTTTTTCAAACCGGCCGCGTGGTAAATGGGTGAGCTTTTACGGTAAGCGAGGCTGTCGGCCTGGGGTTCGTTGAGGATATTGGCCGTGTACGACTGGTTATAGGCGGCCCAATCGGTCACAGGGCGTAAAGCGGCACCGGCTGTAAACACGTCCGGTGCGGTGAAAAGCGCCATCAGCGTGATGAAGCCGCCGTACGATCCGCCGTAAATGCCGATCTTTTTAGGGTCAACGCCGTAGGTTTTGACTAGCCATTGGGCGCCGTCGGTGTGGTCGGTAAGATCTTTGCCGCCCATGAAACGGTAAATGCCCGTGCGCCAGTCACGGCCGTAGCCCGAGCTGGCCCGGTAATCCATGTCGAGCACCGTATAACCCTTGTCGGTGAGCATATTATGGAACATATATTCCCGGAAATACTGGCTCCACCATTTGTGCGCGTTTTGAAGATACCCCGCGCCATGCACAAATATCACAGCCTTGCCATTCGACTGTTTCGGCTCGTACACCCTTGCATAAATATCCTGACCGTCACCGGCTTTGATCGTCACCACTTTCGCCTCGCGCCAGGGGTAGGACAAGAATTCCGGCGATATAGAGCGCGTCACCTGAACCGGTTGCGGATTTTTTGCGGATGTATTATCCAGCAAATAAAGCTCCCAGGGTGCATTGCTCTTGGAGAATCGGATGGCCAGGTTTTTCTCGTCGGGCGAGAGCGTCATCTCGTGTGCACCGGGAGTATGCGTGAGGCGCGTGCGTACGCCTCCGCTTACGGGCATGCGGTAAATGTGTTGTTCGCCGGGGTGTACTTCATTGGTAATGAGGTAGAAATTCTTTTTGTCCTTCGAGAGCACCACGTTTTGTACTTCAAACCGGCCAGATGTCAGCGCTGTTTTTTTGCCGGACGCCATGTTAAATGCGTACAAATGCGAGTAGCCCGTGGCTTCGCTCTGGAAGTAGACCGTTTGCTCGTCGAGCCATCCAATTTCCCCCGCGCTCTGGGAGTAGCCTCCCACGCCCGGGCCGCCAATCCACGCCTCGTCGCGCTGGCGGTCGAGGAGCTTTAATGAGAGCGTAGCAGGGTCAAGAGCCATGATCCAGCGGTCCTTATTATCCAGCGAACGGATTACGACCACTGCATTCTGCCCGTGATCCGACCAGAATGGCCCGTGGAAAATAACTTTTCGCTCCTGGTATTTACGGGCGGTATCCTGCTTCGGGTAATCTTTGAGATAGTCCGGCTTGTCGTGAATGCCGGGAATATCGGTGGTGGTAACTTTTCGGGCGGTATCTTTTTTTACATCATATACCCAAAACTCACTTTCCGAAGCGGGTGCGCCCACTTTTGTGCGGGCGGGTATTTCCTCGGTGAAACCGCTTTCCGTTACGTAATTCGGTACTTTTGTGGATTTGGCACTTTTGTCTGCCTGCGTGAGCCGGTAGGTAACGAACCGGCCATCGGGACTGAGCTGCTGGTTTGACACGTCCTTACCGCCCAGGTAAATTTCTTTCGGCCTGGCCGGCTTGTTGGCTTCCGTTATCCTTTTGCCCGTTTCCTTTTTGTCTTTGCGCTCCTTCAGCACCTCGAACATGGCCAGTTGATCGGCTTTGAGAAATTTCTCCTGGTCTCCCGGTTTATCGTCCTGCTGTTTGGTACCATTTTTAAAATCCGTATGCTGGCTCACAAGCCCGGACGATAATGCAAGGCTGAAAAGGTTATTGCCGCGTTCGAAAATGACCGAAGCTTCATCACCGCTGAATGTGGGATTGGCCTCGCGCTCGGTGGTGTTGGTGAGCTGGCGAATGGCAAAATCCTTGTAATTAATAATGAAAATGTCGCCATTCTGCTCGTAAAGCCGCATCGTACGCGTGCGGTTGTAAACACCGTTTTTGCCGGGCATGCGCCGGCGGTCAGCCGGCGTTACCTTACTGATCTTTTTGCCAGAGAGCGAATAGGCGTACAGCGAATCGGAAGGATTTTTGTCTGGGTTCCAATTGAAATACACGGTTTTGGAATCATCAGCCCAGGTAATGTCGCCCGGCGACGTTCCGATCCACATTTTGGGATCACGCATGATCTTTTCGACGGAAAGAGGCGCAAGGGATTGCGAATGCGATCGGATTGAAAGACTAAGGAGTAATGAAAGATTTATGAAAGTTTTAATGCGTCTGTAAATTTTTGATCTCATTCTTTTTCTGACTTATTGGGAAGATAGTTTTCGTTAGTGATGACACTTTTACCTGTTTGTTCTTCTAATTCGAGGCGTGCCTTTTTAGCAACATTTCCACCTCTCTTGCTCGCTTTCTTGTTCGGCTCCATACCTGTTGCCTGTCCGGCTTCGGCAATTTGACGGGTACTCATTTCGGCAAGTGCCGTAAAAATTAACTCCGCTTCATTCATATGATCGCGAAGGTTTTGAGTCTTCAGTTCTTTCAGCTTCTTATGCTCCTTAACCGTCATGCCCGCCCATTCCTGGTGGATGATGTTTGTGAGGATCGCAAATTCTTCGCCTTCTTTGATGTCGTGAGACCTCCAATAGTCGGTGAGTTTGTTTCGGGTTTCCTGACCCATCATTCGCTGTTGGATCCATTTTTCACTACGCCCGTGCTTTTTCCAATTTTCGCGGGCTCTGTCGACAGACAAGGAAGGATCTGAGATTTCCTGCATTCGTTCATAGCCAATTTTTGCAAGCCAGATTTTGAACGGCTCTGCTTTGGGCGATGGTACGGACTGAACAATCCTGAGAATATGCTGAGCAGTTCCCGCCAGGATCTTACGCTTCTTGCCGGTGGCTCCGGGCATTTCTACCTGGGGACAGTTTGTCCCTATGTAATCTCCCAGATGCGTGTCGCGTTTTCTCAGTTTTTTCAAATAGTCGGTTGGATTAACCGAATCCGTGAGTGCTGCCACAATATCGACTATCGAGAAAAACCAGGTTTCTGACTCTTCATCATAAATTCTTCTGATATTGTGGCCTTCGAATGGAATCGTAGAATGGTTCATAGATTATTTTACCAGTGTGTTTTTATAGTACCAAATATGCACATATTTTATTTATTGTTGGCGGTGCTCTTTTCCGCTTTCGCTTGCACCCACCCGCAACGTTCTGTCCCTGAAAAAGGCGTTTCATTCACTCTGAACCAATATCGCAGCCAACACATCGACAGCATCCGGTATGCGATCGAGCTGGATATTCCGGCGGGGAAAACAGGTAAGATTGAAGGTAAGGGAATCATCTCTTTCCATATCGATGCCCTGGATTCGGCGCTGGTGCTGGATTTTAATGCGGGAGCGGATCACTTGCAGGAAGTGCGCGTCGGTGGGAGGAAAATCGATTATCAGTTTGTCAATGAACATATTGTGATTGATGCCAGGCATTTGGTGAAAGGGAAAAATGAGGTGAGTGTCGATTTTATCGCGGGAGATTTGTCATTGAACAGGAGCGAGGATTATCTCTACACGCTCTTCGTCCCGGACCGTGCATCAACCTGCTTCCCGCTATTTGACCAGCCAAACCTGAAAGCAACATACCAGCTCACCCTGAAAACGCCCACGGACTGGGAAGCTTTTTCAAATGGGAAACGGGATGCCAAAACAATCGAGAATGGCAAGAGCGTTTACCGGTTCGGGGAGACGAAACCGATCAGTTCCTATCTGTTCGCATTTGCCGCAGGCAAGTTTTTTAAAACCACCAAAATACTCGATGGCCGTGAAATGACGATGTATTACCGCGAAACGGATACGGCTAAGGTCCATCGCAACAGCGACGAGGTTTTCAGGCTGCATGCCAATGCGCTGGCCCACCTGGAAGCTTACACGAGCATCGGCTATCCGTTTGGAAAGTTCGATTTCGTGCTGTTGCCGTCCTTTCAATATGGCGGTATGGAGCACCCGGGGGCCATCTTCTATAGTGAGCCCGCTTTGTTTCTCGACGAGAATGCATCGGTGAACCGCAGAATGTCCCGCGCGAGCGTGATCGCGCACGAGTCTGCGCATATGTGGTTTGGCGACCTGGTGACGATGGACTGGTTCAATGATGTATGGCTGAAAGAGGTATTTGCCAATTTTATGGCTGCCAAGATCGTCCACCCGAGTTTTCCGGAGATCAACCACGAGCTGAGGTTCCTTCTAGCCCATTACCCCAATGCCTATGAAGTGGACAGGACGGCGGGAACGAACCCGGTTTTGCAGGAACTGGGTAACCTCAAAAACGCCGGGACGCTGTATGGGGCGATCATTTATATGAAAGCGCCGATCGTCATGCGGCAGTTGGAGCGAAAGATTGGGGAGGAGATGATGCGGGAAAGCCTGCGTGAGTATTTGAAAACCTACTCATTCTCGAACGCCCGCTGGGACGACCTGATCGGCATTATCGACAAACGGACGCCGCAGGACATTGGCGCATGGAGCAATGTGTGGGTAAAAACGCCGGGAATGCCGGAGTATAAGCTTGAAAACGGCAAAATTGTACAGGTTACCGATTCGGTAGCTGGCCGGATCTGGGACCAGCCGCTGGTGATGGCACCGAAACAGCAGGCCGGTGAAAACCTGGTCTTCCCGAATAGCGATGGAACGGGTTATGGGTATTTTAAAATGGATTCCGTCAGCAAAGGATGGTTCCTGAAAAACTATGGGAATACCACGCAGCTGTTCACCGATCCGGTGTTCAGAGGTGCTATGCTGGTCAATATCTGGGAAGGACTTTTGCGTGGGGATGGACCTGTGCCTGAGACATTAATCCTACATACTTTAAATGCATTGCCGAAAGAACAAAATCCGCTTTTGGTGGACTATCTGCTCGGAAATCTGCAAAGTGCCTGGTGGGTATTTTTGAATGCTGATCAGCGGGCTGCGCATCAAATACAGCTTGAAAATATCCTTTGGGAACTTTTGAATAACAACAAGGACAAGGGCATTCAAACCTCCTACTTCCGGGCGTTCAAGGCGCTGGCGCTTACGGACGAAGGCTGGCAGAAAATGCATGGCCTGTGGACCGGTAAAATGGTGGTAAAAGGCCTGGTAGTTTCGGAAGAAGACAAAATTTCACTCGCCTACGAATTGGCACTGAAAGGAAAGGGCGATGGCAAAGCGATCCTGAACGAGCAGTTGAATGCTACCCAAAACCCCGACCGCAAGGCGCGTATGGCGTTCGTGATACCTGCATTGAGCATCAATGAAGCCGAGCGCGACCGATTTTTTGAATCCTTGAAAAAAGAAGAAAACCGTGAAAAGGAAGCATGGGTGCTGGATGCATTGGCTTACCTGCACCACCCGCTCCGGGCGCAAAGCGCATGGAAATACCTTCGGCCATCGCTCGACCTGTTGCAGGAAATTCAGCTGACGGGTGATATTTTCTTCCCGACTCGCTGGTTGCATAATACTTTTGCCGGACATTCGTCGCCGGAGGCATCGGCTATTGCCAGAAACTTCCTCAGCGAACATCCGGATTATCCCTACTTTTTGAAAAACAAAATACTGCAAGCGACCGACCTGCTCGACCGCTCTGTGAAACTGTCTGGAACATATGCCCAAAAAGAGCATTCCGCTGCATTATCTCAGCAATGAGTCGGCGCTGGGGATTGCCCTGCACCGGATCGACCGCATGAACCTTATGAATGCGCCGCAGATGGGCGCCCACCGCGACGACCACGGCAATTTCTTTTTCCAGGAAGACGGCCACGTCCGCCTGATGGTCGATTTCCGGGAGATCGAACTCAGAGGCTGCGGGGCGTTTTGTGTGCTTCCGGGGCAGGTGCATTATCCATTGGAAACGGAGGGGTCCTATGGCTGGTTTCTGGGAGTGGACATGAGCCTGCTCGACGAGCACCATCGTGCCGTGGTGGACGAATATGCATTGCACGGCTTTCCGGTGAGCATTGCACCCGGGCAGGCGGACCTGCTCACCCGAAGCCTCACATTGCTGCTCGAATTGTACCAATCGCCTGAGCAGTATGGTCAGCCGGTGCTGCAATCAATGCTGAAAACCTGTCTGGGTATATTTACCTCACTGTTTGAAAGGGAAATTTCGGAGCGGGCTGTGCAATCGCGGCCATCGGCGATTACTTCGCAGTTTCGCAAACTTTTGTCGCAGCATTTTAAAACAGTGAAAAGTCCTTCTGAATATGCTGCTATGCTCAACATCACCTCGTCGTATCTGAACGAGGTGGTGAAGGAAACATCCGGCCAGCCTGTGAGCCACTGGATCCAGAATGAAGTGATGATGGAAGCGAAAAGATTGCTTTACTATACTGATTTAAGCATTAAAGAAATTGCTTTCGGTCTCGGCTACGACGATCATACCTACTTTTCGAGGTTGTTCAGAAAGGTTTCGGGTAAATCGGCCGGGCAGTTCCGTGATGAATACCGGAAATAGCGGCAGGACTGAAAAACCGCGATTTGTCCAATCATTACCCCTCTTCCTACCTTTATTCTCTGCGCCGGCGCGTGTTGTTTTGTAAAGTAAAAATTCGGCTGGATCGTCAGCCTGGGAACAACACCAATCGCACGAAAAATGAACATCATCAAACAGAAAGCGCTGCATTTGCTTGAAACTGCTTTTGGCAAGACGGGAACCGTCCTCGCGGTCCGCGCCTGGGATCCTGCTACCTTTTTTGAAGTGGACGTCCACTTTCCCGATATGGATATGAGTGGCTGGAAACGTGTCCAGCATATCAAAGTACGCGTGGGAGAGGGTATTTACCGCGATTATACCCCGGCCGGCTGGGACGAGGATATCCGGACCTGCACACTATACATCAATGCCGAGCAGGATGGTCCGGGCGCGCAATGGATACGGTCGCTGCACGTGGGCGACTGCATCACGTATGTAGGCGTGGGTGCGACCATGCACAAGCCTGTGTCTGTGGGAGAAATGGTTGTTTTCGGGGATATGAGCAGCATCGGGCACTACCTGGCCTTGCAGCAGCTCGCCGGAATGCGGCCTATCAGCGGGGCTATCACGATCGGGAACGAAAACCATCGCGAAGAATTCAAAGAGTATTTCAACTGGAATATCCAACCGGTGAAAAAGAACGGCGACGGTGGGCTGCATTCGATGCTCAAATGGACCAGCGACAAGCCGCTGGCCAATTCGAACGTCTATATTTCGGGACATATCACTACCTGCATCCGTTTGCGGAAGGAACTCAAAAGACGGGAGGATTCGCCGCTCGGGATCCAGGTGCAGGGATTCTGGTCCTAGTTAGTCAAAAATACCGTTTGCACTCGTGAGAATTACGGGTTTGCCGTCGGTAACGATGATCGTATGCTCGTGCTGCGCCACATAACCGCCGCGCGAGCCTACGAGCGTCCAGCCGTCTCGTTCGGTGCTGGCTGTGGTGGAAGCGGTTGAAATGAAGGTTTCTACTGCCACAACGCTGTTTTTCCGGAAGCGGGTAAGGTTGTAACGGTCGTAGTAGTTGGCGATCTCGTGCGGTTCTTCGTGGAGGCTGCGGCCTATGCCATGGCCGGTGAGGTTTCGAATGACCTTATAGCCGGATTTTTTCGCCTCGGTTTCGATCAGCCGACCGATATCGGCGATCCGCACGCCCCCTTTGATCTGGCTCAGCGCTTTGTTCAGAATGCGTTTGGAAGTCTCTACGAGCTTATTATGCCCGTGAATATCCTCGCCCAATACGAAAGAGCCGCCATTATCAGACCAAAAACCATTCAACTCTGCCGAAACATCGATGTTTATCAGGTCGCCTTCCTGGAAAACCTTCTGCTCGGAAGGAATGCCGTGAGCGACTTCATTATTGACGCTGATGCACGTCCAACCCGGAAACCCGTAGGTAAGCCTCGGTGCAGATTTGGCGCCGAGGCTGTTTAGCATTTCACCCCCGAAATCGTCGAGTTCCTTGGCGGTCATACCCGGCTTTGCATGTTCGCGCATCGCGCGTAAGGTGGTGGCTACCGCGCGGCTGGCTTCCTGCATGCCGACTAATTCCGATTCTTTTGAAATAGACATTGTTGAGTATCCGTATTATTTACAATATTTTCCAGCACCAATTACCTGTGCTTCGATATGCCGTTCAAGGTAATATTTAAAAATTGAAATGTTGTCGGGGAATTATTTCCTTATTTCTTTTTTTTAAACCGTCGTTTTGAAAGGTTTGTTCTGTTTTTTTCAAATAAAGAGAAATCTGCCAGGCGGGTATGCGACGATTTAGTCAGAAGTGTCATGCGGGCGAATTAAGGGCACCCGCATGCCTTCTTGCCGCCTATTTTGCCTGCTGCGGCGAATACTTGACGAAGTCGATGCCGATGCCGTTCGGATCGGAAATGGCGAAGTGACGGTCTCCCCATGGTTCGTCGCGAAGGTTGATTTCCATTTGTACTCCTTTATTTTTCAATTCTTTATAAAGCCTGTCGACATCTTCCACCTCGATCGTCAGGTACATGCCCTGGCCCGGGTAGGCCTTGTGAAATAATGGCTGTTGCGATGGATGGTCGGGAAGAAGGAAACTGATCTCCGAACCGCCTCCGGGGGCGTGCATCAGCAGGTAGAATTCATTTTCGAAAGTGACGCCGAAACCGAGCATTTGGGTATAAAATGCTTTCGTCTCAGCGAGTTTTTGGGTGACAATGCCTGCGTTCAGTTTCATTTTTTGGTTGGTTTGAGTTGACGGATTGGTTTGTGACAATGCATTTGTACAGATACATACCCATGCGAGGAATGTGATGAGCCGTTTCATAATGCTTCGTTTTTGTTATGTTGATGGCACAAATTTCGGTTCGGCCAGCGAAGCAGGATTGTAAAAAACGGACAAAAATCACCTTCCGAATGCTTTACCGGGCGTCACACCGTACAGATTTTTGAATTCCTTGATAAAATGCGCCTGATCGTAATAGCCGTTGTCGTAAAACAGCTTGTTCTCGCGCAGGCTCTGCTGGGAAGGTTTGGCCCGAAGAATGTTCTGAAAACGCACCACCTGGCTGAACGTTTTGGCCGAATCGCCGACGTAATATTCAAATAACCTGCGGAGTTGCCGCGGGCTGAGGCCGGTATCGAGGTCTTTTTCGACATTTACCACACCAAAATTTTGAAGGATAATGGATAACGCCCTGTAAAAGCGGGCATCGCCGTCAAAGTCGATGCCGGCCACCAAATGCAGGAAGTAATCGTCAAATCGCGCCGCTATTTCGCGCTGCGGCATGTCCGGGCCGAAGTCGGAGGCGATGAACCGGGCCGTGTCCGGAACGACAACATTCAGATTTTCAAAGCGATTGCTCAGTTCGGCGGCGTTGATCTTAAATAGTTGTGGGAACATCGTGGGTAAAAACCGTACACCCACATAGTCGAAACTGTTTTCGAGCGGGAACTCCGTATATTTTTTACAAAAACCCATTACAAAATCTTCCACCGGATTATCCAGCTCGAAAAAGATGTCGATACAGCCGTCCGCGACGACCCGGTACACGAAAGGATCGTCGAGCGGCGCCGTGGTACGCAGTTGCCAGTAGCAATAAATAATGCCCTGCAAGGCCGTATGCGGGAGAAATTCATGATACGTTACCTGCTTCCCCGACTGTTTGACCGTCGGCTGCACGGGCACATACAGCCCGCGTACATCTGGGTTTTTATACATCCGGGTCCGACCGTTTAAAAATTGGCCGGTAGGCGTTAGGTCGCTTAGCTGGCATGGGTTTTGAAAATTGTTAAATATGTATTTAATTGTAAATCAATACTTTCACTTGCTGCACTGCAATTTGTACGAATATGGCCGGTCAGATGCCTGACGCATATTTTTTGCAGTTTAACCCCGAAACTCCAATTTAACACTTGCACATCTATGAGCAAAGCACTCGATAATCTCCGTTTGTACGCGGGCGTAGTAAAAAGGGTAGGGTACACGCTCACCCTGGGCATGCTCGATTCCGGTTCCCGGGATGAGCTGCTGAAATTGTACAACAGCTACAATGGTCACCAACAGGCGGGCGAAGACACGCCGGTCGACCCTTTTATTATCCCCAAAACCGATGTCTTCGAGCTTTTTGGCAACGATAATGCGGCCTACGAGGGCGTTTATGAATGCGGCTTCGGGCACACCACGGAATTTGAGCTTAAAGTCATCAGTAACCTCGTCAAGAAATGGAACCCGCGGCGGATCTTTGAAATAGGAACGTTTCAGGGCCGTACCACATTAAATATGGCGCTGAACAGCAACCTTGATACCGAGATCATTACGCTCGATCTGCCAGCGGACGATCTGTCTTCGACGAAGATGGAGATCGAGGAAGGAGAAGTGCGTTATGTCAAAAAAGAGGTTTCCGGAGAACGATTTATCGGGCATCCGGCCGCATCGAAAATCCGGCAGGTTTTCGGCGATTCGGCGTCGTTCGATTTCAGGCAGTACAGCGACTCTGTCGACGTAGCATTCATCGATGGCTCCCACGCCTACGAGTACGTGCTCAACGACAGCGAGAAAGTGTTTACGATCATGCGCAAGGGCGGCCTGATCATCTGGCACGATTACACCAACTGGCCAGGCGTATGGACTGCGCTGAACGAACTTTATCAACAGGATGTGCGATTCAGAGGCATCAGGCACATTGGCGGAACCAGCATTGCAATACTGCCGCTTTGATTGAGTAACAAATGATACGAGGAGTTACTTGGGCTGGCAACGTATAATACTTATCGGTTGCCGGCGAGCGTCATGTTGATCATCAGTCCGAAGATGCAACCCATTGTTAATTTTTGCCGTAGACCCTGGTCGCGGCATTATTTTTTATGGGTAGGCTAAAAAAAACGGACAAAACTATGAGCAACAGGACCTTAGTCGATGCCTACATCAAAGAACTGGAAGCGGAGTATACTTCGACCCGCAAATGCCTCGAACGGATTCCGGTGACATTATTCGATTACAAGCCACACCCTACTTCCATGGAGCTGGGTTACCTTATCCTTTTGGTAGCCGAGATACCGCTCTGGATAACTTTCATGGTTGAAAAGGGCGAAGTTGATTTCGCCACTTACAAACGTTTCGAATTCACCACCAGCGAGGAATTGCTTGACCATTTTGAGGAAGTCTTCAATGGTGCCAAAAAATCGCTGGCCGGCATTACCGACGCCGACCTCGACGGTCCGTTCCACCTGAAACGGGAGGGCCAGGTACTTTTCACCCAGCCCAAGCGCGAAGGGGTCGGTTCGACGATCAACCACTGGGTACACCACCGGGGCCAGCTCACGGTATATATGCGCCTGAACGAGATTGCCGTTCCGTCGATTTACGGACCTTCCGCCGACGACCGCACATTCTGATCAATGCGGCGGGCCGAAGCGGTCGAACTGTTCTTTTTTCAGCTCTTCGAGGATTTCTTTCGTCGATTCGAAGCTGGTATGCTGAAACGCGCGCAATCCGAGCGTTTTGGCCATATTGGCAAACATAATGCGGTCGTCGAAATACACGCACTGGCTGGGTGTTGCCTGCGCGATGCCCATCGCCAGTTCAAAAATCCGCGGATCGGGCTTACGCATTTTTACCTCGCATGACGAAATGAATGCATCGAAACAGGTGTGCAGCTTGAACTTCTGGACGCGGTAGTCATTCAATTCTTTTCCTTCGTTATTGATGGAAATGATCCGGAAACCACAGTCTTTTTTCCACTCTTTGAGCCATGCCAACATTCCGGGCAACTCAACGGACTGCGAATACATAAATTCCTTGAAATCTTCCCCGACAAAATCGCGCGGATGGTTGAAGATCACGGTGTCGAGGTATTGGTCGAGGTTGACGCTGCCGATTTCGTAGACATTGAAAATAAAATTATGGAGCTGGTCCATTTCTTTATAGTTGAGGCCAAACTTCTCCGCGGCCAGGATGCGGGACTCGTGGCCCCATCCATTGCTAAGAAGGACGCCGCCAATGTCGAAAAAGAGGATTTTGAGATCGCTGATCTGCATAATGCGTAAAATATAAGGTTCCGCCGTAAAGATGTGGGGTTAATTTGTGATTTCCTCCTCCTGGAAAGGATTGATGAAGAGATATGATTTGTATAGAATACGTGACAAATTTGTAGATATTTATTTTGATATTTGTATTCTAATGTATACTCAAAGTTCCTTGACGATGATGAACGAAACTATAAAACGCTACGAGCGCATTGTTATGAACATTGGAGAACTTATTGAGGTGTCAGGGTATCGGAATGATTACCTGGCCGGTAAATTAGGATTGACGACCGTCAATTTCTCGGCAAAGAAGAACCGCAAGACCTTCACATTGGAGGAGATTAAAAAGTTGGCGTACATCATTGATAACGATGATGTTCAGGATTATCTGCTGGCCCTCGAAATGGAAGCGCGCGAGAATGAGGAAACCATTACTCATGAAGAGTTTTTCAAGCTCATGGGATGGAACTAGTTTTCAAGAAGTCGTTCCACAGAAACTTTGTGCGGCTACCATCTCATGTCCAAAGCGCCACGCAGATCATACTCAGGAAATTAATAAGCGCCGACACTTTGGAAACGGCCGGTGTTGACTATGCCCCAATCCGCGGGCAGAGGGTTGGCTGTAATTATTACAGGATTCGCATCGGTCAATATCGAATGGGTATTGAATATGTTCTGCCCAACCTAATCGTGGTAACGATCGCCGTTCGTGGCGATATTTATAAGACTTTTCCTCCAAAATAAAAGCCGGTGCGGAGTGATCCGCACCGGCTTTGTGCTTTAACATTCCTACACTACCGTCGTCCGCCACGAAAACCTCCACCACTGAACCCACCCCGGCTGAAACCGCCGCCACCCCCATTAAACGTCCGGCCTCCGAATGAGCCATATGACCGAGAAGGTGCGCTAAATCCATTGCTTCGGGTAATCGGACGGAAACCTTGCGCATTTACCGACCGTGGTGCGGAACGAAATCCCTGACCTCTGTCGAAAAGGTAAGATCGGATGCCGGTAGCAGGGCTAAAATGTCTCGCAGCGGAGCCTATGAATGCAGTTCTCGGCGAGTATCCGTAGTGACGCGGTGCGACGGTGCGATAATAGTGGTCGTACTGGCGGTACAGATGCGGATAATAGCGATAAGCACCGCCGAAAAACCACCTTGAAAAGCCCAGTGAAGGCATTGCGTAAACCATCGGGTAGCCGCCCAGGCCGAAATAGAAGCCGGAACCATAGCCATACAAGCCGGGATACCACATGGGGGAGCCGTACCAGTAGGGATAGCCAAACCAATAAGAATAGGGGCTGCCGTAGTTAACGACTTTATCGCCGGTTGGTGCGGGGTAACTGTAACCGCCCTGGGATGCATATTCCTGCGAAGCCTGGCTAAGCTCCTGCATCGCTTGTGGGTTTTGTTTCAGTTCGTCCTGATACGCAGCCAGTTCCTCTTTGTTTTGGGTTTCGAGCTGGTCGTGGACATTAGCAAGGTCCTCGCGAACTGCGGCGGGATCGTCTTCGAAACGTTCACCGAGGCGCGCGACGAGGTCGGAGTGGTCGTTCAGGAGCGACAGCACATCCGGCATTTCTTCCAGCGTTTTGAATGCCTGCTGCGCGTCCGGGTTCAGCAGCGCAATCATGCTTTGGAATGAATTACCTGCCTCTTCATTGAGGGCGTCGACTTTCAAAAGGTCATTGTGATGGCTGTTATACAACTTCCAGGCGGCTTCTTTCAGCTCGGGAGTTGGATTCACATTCGCCAGCAAACCGTCGATGGATTCCCGTGAAGTCTTGCGGGGAAGCGTCGCCAGCCGGTGCATCAGATCGGGATAGCGGCTGACTTCGTAAAACCAGCTTTGTTTCTTTTGAGGGTAGTTTTGAATGATTTGCTGGAATCCCGCGCTACTTTTTTCCCTGATCTGGGCCAGTTTGCCCAGCACATCGGGATATTGGGTGGCTACGAGTATGTCATTGCGGACGTCGTCGTTGTACGGAGCAATGGCTTTAAGAAGGCTTTGGTCAGTGACAATATTTTGCTGCGCGTTACTAACCATTTGATCATCCTGGCCGTAACCGGTAAGGGAAGCGGCGGAGAGCAGAACAGTGGCAAACAAATGAAGCGGTTTCATGGTATTAAACTGTTAAAATTGAATAGCTTCTGAACTTTGATGATGATACCAAGGTAGCCCGCGATTCTGTTGAAATATTGAAGTTTTGGGCTGTTTTGAAAAACATTTTCAGCCTTGGACAGGGAAGCTTTTCATCAGCTTTCTGACGCCCTTGTTAATTTGTCTTTCAAGCCGGTTCGGGTTGCTCACATCGCCGGAAATCGCTTTTTGCCAGATAATATCCCCTGTTTTTGCATCCACCACGTCGAGGATCAGCGTGCCGTCGGTGCCGGTGCTGGAATAGGGGTAACCGCCGTATCCATAACCGCCGAAGCCGCCGTAATAGGGGTATCCCCAGCCAAACCTGCCCCAGCCCATCATCGGGTATGCCCCGAATGGATAGGCCCCGCCACCATAGTAGTTCTTGCGTACGCGTTGCGTGTAGGTATGGAATTGCAGGAGCAGATCGGGATGCTGAGGATTGCGGGTCAGTCCTTTGCTTTGCAGCGCCTGGTCGAAAGCATTCTGAATGCGGTGACGCGAAAACGAACTGGCGTACATCGGGTTCTGGTTGGTTTTCATATCGGGCACAATCCAGTTGTAGGTCAATGCCTTGCCGGAAGTTACCGGCTGCTGGGGACCTTGCGCGAGCACCACACTGCCCAGCACAGTCAGCATTCCCAACAAAATCAGGTTCTTTTTCATTGGAATGAATCAATTAAATGGGGCTTTCGGGCTCGCACCCGAAAGGCCCCGGGTTACTTTATAAGCCAATTGCGAAATACTGGGTCTCGTCGTTACCAGGGTACATTCCCTCGATCATCACCCCGCCTTTTTTGCCTTGCAGCATTTTCACTGCTTCACCGGCATTGGTAACCGGTGTTTTATCGATTTTAGTAATCACAAAACCTTCTTCCATATCGGTATTCTGGCGGATCTTGCCCGCATTGATCGCCGTCACCTGCGCGCCGGAACCAATGCCGTATTCCTTTTTCTGCTGGTTAGTCAGGTCTTTGAGTTCAATGCCCAGTTGCTCCATTACCGCAGAAGACGAACGTTCAGCAACGGAAGGCTCCGAAATGCCTTTCAAAGTCACTGAAATCACTTTTTCGGCGCCGTCGCGGTTGATATTTACCGTCACCTTATCGGATGGTTTATGCTGGGCAATCGCTTCCTGTAACTGCGGCACGCCGGTGATGTCGTGACCGTCGATTTTGGTGATCACGTCGCCGATTTTGATGCCGGCTTCTTTTGCAGCACTTTCGTCGGCGAAATTCTCGACGCGCACGCCTTCGTCCACTTTCAGGTCAAACGATTTGACTTTCGCCGCGTCGACCTCGCTGATACCCACGCCCAGGTACCCGCGTTGTACGGAGCCGAATTTGGAAATATCCTCTACCACTTTGTGCGCAATGCTCGACGGGACCGCGAACGAATAGCCTGCAAATGAGCCCGTCTGGCTGGCAATGGCAGTATTAATGCCGATCAGGTTACCATTCAGGTCCACCAATGCGCCGCCGGAGTTGCCCGGGTTCACAGCCGCATCGGTTTGAATGAACGACTCGATCGGAGCTTTGGCATTTTCGCCCAGGATGTTGATGCTACGACCTTTTGCGCTCACAATGCCCGCTGTCACGGTGGACGTCAGGTTATAGGGGTTACCCACGGCGAGCACCCACTGGCCCACCTGCACATTTTCGGAGTTACCGAACGATAATGCGGGCAGGTTTTTCGCTTCGATCTTGATCAATGCAATGTCGGTATTCGGATCGCTGCCGATCACTTTGGCTTTGTAGGTATGCTTGTCGGCCAGGGTTACTTCCAGCGTTTCGGCACCCTGGATCACGTGGTTATTGGTGACGATATAGCCGTCGGAATTGATGATCACGCCAGAGCCGGTCGCTTGCGGTTTCTCCATTTTACCACGGGGCGCCTGTTGATCAAACGGATTACGGCCGCCGAACAAATCCCT
>CBIHPQ010000048.1:0-22441 GCA_966211825.1 uncultured Dyadobacter sp.
TGTAAAGTACCGGTGTAGTTGCTGCATTCGCTGTCACGTTGTAGATGTATTTGGAAGGATCTTCCATATTGTTATTCTGCAACGTCAGGTCGTAATGCGAAATGTTCGGCTTGGGAATGCTGTAGGTAACGCCGTTCTCGGTATAGTTATAAAAAACAAACTTTTCAGGCGTTTTGGGGTTGTATGCCGCCGCACCGCCCGCTTTCAGGAGGTAACCATTTGCAGTTTGCTGACCCGAACCTTTTGGCGTTGACGACTGGATAAAGTCATAACCCGCTACCAGTTTGTGCTCTGCAATACCTGTGTTGAAGTTGTGGTTGAAAAACAGCGACATATTATCCATGAACGACTTCGTCTTGCGAATAAAGACCTGACGTGCCACCAGGTTGTCGATTGCCTTACCTGCCGAATCCACGCCGTTCACATTGCTGCTGCGGTGTTCGAGCAGGTCTTCCGAATAGCCAGTGCGCAGGTAAGCGACGTTGAAGGAGGTATTTTGGGTAAACTGATGGTTCAATGAAGTCGTGATAAGGTAGGTTTCTTCATTGAGATAATCATTCACCGCGTTCAGCGATGTGCGAATCGAACTTGAATAAAGATCGTTTCCTTTTACCGACTGCCCACGATCGAGGCGGCTGTTTGAACGGTTGAAGACAAGGTCGAAATTGATCCGCGTTTTGTTGGTCGGCAGGAAAGATACCGATGGGGCGACGATGATATTTTTGTCAAACTGCATATTCCGGAAGCCTTGGGCATTCACGTAACCCAGGTTGAGGCGGTAAAGCAAAGTTTTGCTTTCGTTCATCGGGCCGGTAAAATCGGCCAGCGTACGCAGGGTATTGAAGCTGCCGGTTGTGAAACTCAACGATTTTCGGGGCGTATCAAGCGGCTTTTTAGTCACGCGGTTAATAGTACCACCCGGGGAGGTATTACCGTACAATGCCGAAGCGGCTCCTTTGATAACCTCCACGCGTTCGAGATAGTTAACCGGTGGTTGTTTCCAGAACCCCGAAAAAGTACGCAGGCCGTTTACGAGTTGGGTAGTGCTTCCACCGTTCATGCGGAAACCACGGATCGTCAGGTCATCGTAAAATGTAAACTGGTTCACGCCGCTCATGTTTTTCACCGCGTCGCCCATGAGGAACACGCCCTGATCACGCATCACCTCCTTGGTGATGTAGGAAATGGCCTGAGGTACCTCTTTAATAGGAGTTGCCGTTTTGCTGGCAATGAAAGAAAGGTCGTTCTTGTAGCTGGTCCCCCGGTTGCCGACGATTTCGACGGTTTGGAGTTCCTGGGCATTTTCTTCGGTAGTGATTTCAAGCGTTACCGTTTCGTCTGCCTTCACATGTACGTTACGGTCGATACGCCTGATGCCTACGCCCGTACCCACGAGCTGGTAATGGCCGGGAGCCAATGCATTGAATTCAAAGTCACCGCCGGCGTCGGTAAGCGTTCCTTTGCCTGTTCCTTTGAGGATCAGGTTGATAGCCTCCGCAGGCTGGCCCGCGGCGTTCTTAATATTGCCTTTGATCTGGCCTGTTTGTCCAAATGCAAACGAGCAGCAAAGAGAAAGGATGAGTAAACAAAGTATCCTCATGATGTTGGGGTTAAATAACTTGCTATGCCAAAAAGCGGTGGCAAAAGTAGTCTTATTTAGACCAATCCCAAATAATGAGTTCTTTTATTCTTTACTCATTTTTTAATTCGTTCTAATTATTCAATTTTTTCTGCTAAAACTTTTATTGTCAATCAAATGTAGCTGTAAGTTACATTTGATTGACAATAAATAGGGAAGGATTACCCCAGATTGGACTTGATGAACGCCAGCCCGTCACGCATCAGCTGCTCTTCCGAATCGAACATCTTGCGCCAGATGTTGGCCACCGGCAGTTTCGGGCTGAATGCCTCGATGCTGATCCAGCCGTCATATTTAATGTCGCGGATAGATTGAAATACGCCTTCCCAATCCACATTTCCTTTTCCGGGTGTCGAGCGGTCGTTCTCGGAAAGCTGGATGAACGAAATGCGGTCACCGGCCTTGCGGATGGTGTCGCCGATATTTTTTTCCTCAATGTTCGCATGAAAAGTGTCGAACATGATCTTGACGTTCGGGTGGTTCACATCGTCGACGAAGCGGATGATCTCGTCGCCGCAGCTGGTGAGGTACAATTCGAATCGGTTCAGATATTCCAGCCCAAGGGTAATGTCCAGTGACTCGGCGTAATCGGCCACTTCGCGGATGCCTTCAATGCCCCATTGCCATTCTTCTTCGGTGGCAGGGTTTCCCGTGAAAACGCCCAATGCAGAGTGGTAAGGGCCCATTAGTCGGGTTGCACCGAGAACAAGCGAACAATCCAGCGCGCTTTTTAAATGGTCGATCGTATGGCGTCGCATGGCAGGATCGGCGCTGATGAGATGTTCCGAAAGTCCGCAGATCGTGTCCGTCTCGCAGGCGAGGCCAATGCTATCAAGCTTCTGCCGGAACTTGAACCAATGCTCGGGATTCGTATTAAAAATCGGCACCTCGACGCCGTCAAAACCGATCTCTTTAATGAGGTCGAGGGTAGGAAAAAGGTTTTCGTCAATCTGGTTTCCCCACAAAAGGAGGTTCATGCTGTACTTCATCAAAAATCGTAGTTATCTCGCTGGCGAATGGATAAGGCGGGGCTACAAATGCCCGAGTCTTTTCAGTATACAATCTTAAAGTAAAAAAGTACTGTTCTCTATTCACGATTTGACTAGTACTTGCCTGATATTGACAAGTTGGCGGTGATTGGTAAAAATTAGGGATAAAATCGGATTAATGCCGTTATATCAAAAATGGCGGCCCTTTGAAAGAGCCGCCATCGATGACGATAAACTGATGTTGTTTACTGAACCCTGCTAAATATGAGCTGGTTGCTGTTTTCGTAGTACAGGACTAGCTTGTTAGTTTTTAAATCATAGAGATTAACGTTTGGCAATGCATTCACGAACAGGTTGCCCCAGCTCGTCTCAGCCCTTTCCGTACCGCCTCCGCCTATCTGAATGGTATTTTGCTGCGCGGTTTCGTAGAAGCCTGTCAGGATATTCGTGGAAGTGGTTCCTTCCAACTCGCCTTTTTCTTTGAAATTGAGACCTATATCCATCACGCCTTTGGTAGTGGCTGGTTTGCTGATGGTGTCATCCTCCTGCACGATACTTTCCAATTGCCATTTGCCGGTCAACTCCATGTTGCCGCTGATTGTGGTCGTTTTTCCACAACCTGCCAACAGCGAAAAAAACAGCACGGATGCTGTCGGAATTATAAGGCCTTTCATACACATAAATAAATTTCAGAACTACCTATGATTGACATCGTACTCGCGAAAAAGGTTGCAAAAAAGTTGAGCGGCTCTTTAAATTTATAAAAAATGTGCCAGCGTTCCGAGCACCGGCGACATTAATTATAACGGTGGCGAGACGATAATCTTTTGCAGGCGCCCCATTCTATTTTTCGGAATAAATTCGTGTAGTGATCGTATTTTGATAGTAATAATGTAATATTGCTGATATTTTGGGTAAAATCCTGAGAGAATATGAAAGCGCCCATCCATAAAAATATCGAGAGCCAGGTTCACACAGTCACAGTACACCAGCTGAAAGAGCCCCATTTCGACCCCAACTGGCATTTTCATCCGCATTACCAATTATTCACCGTACTAGAGGGAACTGGCAAACGGTTGATCGGTGATTCGATCCAGACGTTTGGTCCTGGGGATACGGTATTTCTTGGTCCGGATGTGCCACACCTGTGGCGCAGCGATCCGGCCTATTTTGAGGCAGGTTCGCCATTGATGACCCACGGCATTGTACTGTATTTTCAGGAAGATTTTTTGGGAAAAGACTTTCTCGAAAAGCCCGAAATGCTCGGGCTCCGGCAGCTGCTGGCCGATTCCAAAAGGGGCATTTGTTATAAAGGCGCCCTCGCCGATCATATCAGGGAGGAACTGATTTCGCTTACAAGCGTCGAAGGTTTTAAAGGCATTTTGCAATTGCTTACCCTTCTCGACAAACTCGCCCACGACAATTCGGGAGAGTTCATTTCGAGCTACGGTTATGTAAACAATTTCAAAGTCTCCGAAACCGAGCGCATGCAGAAGGTGCACAACTATGTGCTGCAACATTTCTTCCAGGAAATCCGCCTCAGCGACGTTGCTTCCCTGGCGGGCATGACGGAAGCCGCTTTCTGCCGCTATTTCAAAGCCCGTTCTAACAAAACCTTCATCGATTTCGTCAACGAAATCCGCATTGGCCACGCCTGCAAACTGCTTCTCGAGGACAAATGGACCATCGCGCAAATCGCCTACGACAGTGGTTTTGATTCGTTATCCAACTTTAACAGGAATTTCAAGAAATACATCGGGCACACGCCGCGGGAGTACAAGGGGAATTATTGATATATGCCCGGATAGGAGATTTCCGGGCATACTGCTAAGGGATAGATAGTCTTCGCTCACCGATGGTGATATTGAAATGTATTTCAGCTTTCAAAGCGCTAAATACTCTCAGGATCGTATCGATAGTGGCGCTATTACTGCTGTTTTCTAACTTGGAAATTTGTGCTTTCTGGACGCCGACGAGTTCTCCCAGTTGTTCTTGCGTCAATTTACGTTCAAGCCTCACCGTGCGAATCATTCTTCCTAAGAGCTCCATACTTAGTTCATATTCATAGGCATCTCTGGCGGCAGTACCAACAGGACCAATATATTTGTCCTTCATTTCGCCCAGCGTGTAGGTCTTCATTTTTGACTTTCTCATAATTATCAATCTCGATCTTCTAAATACCTTGATCTAATTCTTAATGCTCTTTCTATTTCCAGTGCAGGTGTCTTGCCCGACTTTTTGACAAATCCATTGGAAGCTACAACCAAGGTATTTTTGGAATTGGATTTGTCCCAAAAGGCCAGGAGCCGAATTTCGCTACCGTTGTAATTTGTCCTGAACTCCCAGATGTACTTGTGAATTTTTTTCAAAAGCCGTGGATCGTTGGTCTGTTCTGCGACGTCAATGTTGTAAAATATTTTCCTTACCGCTCGCGGATCGAGGGTACTAAGAAAATCGTTAGCCTCCCTTAAGAATAGTGTGTTGAAATAGTGCATTGTCAAATTAATATAATGTGTGTTTCCAAATTTAGAAACTTTTCGCGCTAAAAAATATCCTGACGGAATATTTTTCGATCAGGATATTTCAGTTTTAACCTTTCACATTATTGGTCCCATACTTCCCGCGTTGCGGGCGTGACAGCATGGCACTGGCCTCTTTGTCGTTTATGAAATCTTCCTTTTTCGGGTCCCATTTTACTTTGCGGCCGAGTTTCATGGCCGTGTGTGCGAGCAGGCACGCCGTGCATGAGCGGTGCGCGATTTCGGCGTGGCTAATCGTCTGTTTGCCGCTTTGAATGCTTTCGATCCAGTTCTGGTGCTGCTCGGGGCTATCGTAGAGGTGGATTTCTTTTTCCTGGATTACCGAGCCGAGGATTTTTGGATCGCTGGCGTAGAATGCCTTGTTTTCTTTCGCATTCTGGGCAGCGACGGGATCCGAAGCGGTAACACCCACATTGCCACGGGAAACGAAGATCCAGCCATCGGTACCTTCGAATTTGACGCCATTGGGGTTAGTACCACCGATTTCCATCGTCACACCATTGGCATACAATGCATTCACCAGAAAATCGCCGTGGACATCCCACAAGCCCGATCCTTTCGCCGGGAATGTCGCTTTGCCCTCGATCTCGATGGGTCCGGTAAGCTCCGTATCCATCCCCCAGTGTGCAATATCGATGTGGTGGGAGCCCCAGCCGGTGATCATACCTGCCCCGAATTGTTCCAGACGCAGCCACCCCGGGCGGTCGTTGATGTCCGTTTGTGAATGCACGCGGTCCAATGTGTAATAGATATCCGGCGTTGAGCCGAGCCACATGTCGTAGTTCAGGTTCGAGGGAACAGGCATCTGCGTAATACTTCCACCCGCCGGATCACCCGGAAGGCCGACATACACTTTTTTCAGCTTTCCAATGCGTCCGTTGCGCACAAGCTCGCAGGTGCGCTTGAACTGTGGCCAGGGGTTAACCGAACGCTGCTGGCTGCCCAGTTGGAATATAACGCCCTTTTTCTTGATCATATCGGCCATCTGGCGTCCTTCGCGGATCGTCAGCGAAGTAGGTTTTTGCATATAAATGTGCTTCCCGGCCACGGCAGCTTCCATTGCGGGCTGCGCATGCCAGTGGTCTGGCGTACTGATAATCACCGCGTCGATGTCTTTGCGCCCTAGTATTTCATGGTAGTCGTCATATGTTTTCACTTCGAGGTATTTCTCCTTTCCGGTACGTTCTACATATTTCCGCTCGATCCATTCCTTCCCTTTTGCCAGACGGTTTTTGTCAAGGTCGGCCACGGCAATGACGTGTGCCGCCTCATTTTTGATCACTTCCGGCAAGTCGTGGGTGGAGCCGATACGGCCGAAACCGATCTGGCCGATATTGATTTTGTTGCTCGGCGCATTTTTACCAAAAACACTCGAAGGGACGATGGTAGGGAACATGGAAGCCGCGATGATACCGGCAGTACCCTTCGCTGTGGCTTTCAAAAATGACCTTCTGTCCTGATTTTGCTCCTTCTGATCTTTCATTTTGTATGCAGATTTAGGATTGATGACTGATATTCCTGATTATTTCGAGAGGGCGGGAATGGAGTTCCGTACCACGTCCTGCGGGCTGGTAGCGTAAGCCTTGCTGTAATTTCGCGGTTTCTGCGGCCCGATGGCCCATTCGATGGCCCCTAGGATATGTTTCCGAAGATCATCCTTTTCATAATCTTCTTTCTGGTGCCCGATCGACGTGTAGAATGCCCGCCCGCCGTCGTACTCATGCCACCAAACCGACGGAAATACATCGCCGAAGGTATCAAGCGCCTTCCCGGCCGGCTTTTGAATTGTAGAATGGTCATTTACCGCGAGTACATTCAGGTTTACACCGAGTTCTTTGATAAAATAGAACTCATCCGTTTGCCTTTGCCAGACATTACCAAGGTGTGCCAATGACGGATTTTTAGGATCGAGCACCTTTACGGAAAAGCTCTGCCCTGGCTCGTGCCAGAAGAATGTTCCACCTAGCAAATCCTTGAACCATCGCCATTTACGTTCCGTTCCGGAGGCAGAATGCAATCCCACAAAGTTGCCGCCGGCCTGAATGTACCGCATCAATGCAACCCGTTGCGCGTCGGTATCGAAGACGTCGTTATTGGTATTCGAGAAAACGAGGCAGTCATATTGTTTCAGGTTTTCATCTGTGAACTTCGCAGGATCGGAAGTTGTATCCACTGCAAACCCGTTCTGTTTGCCCAGGGCAAGGATCGCTACCTTTGAATTGGCGATGTTGTCATGGACATAACCTTTCCCGTTTTTGGTATAAACCAGGACTTTAACCTTGTTCCATTTAATCTTCTGCGCGTGTGTGCTCGCCGGTAATACAAGCCCGATGATCAGCAGGAAAAGAAGGCTTGTTGTCAGGAAGTTTTGTTTTTTCATTGATACATTTAAGAAAAGGTTTGATTAAAATCCAATGGAATTCCCGCCATCTACCGGCAGCGAAACGCCCGTGATAAACTTCGCGGCTTCCGAGCTCAGAAAAACTGCCGCCCAGCCGATATCATCCGGTTTGCCCCAGGTTGCCATGGGTGTGCGGTCCATCGCTTTGTCGCGGCGTGCAGGGTCGCCGTTCATGGCTGTGAGCATCATCGGTGTTTCGATGAAACCGGGTGCTATTGCATTTACACGCACATTATAGGGCGAAAATTCCGTCGTTAATGCTTTCACCATGCCGCCTACCGCCGATTTTGATGCAGTGTAGGCTACCACGCGGTCAATGCCATATAATGCGGCCATGGAAGTGATCATCAGAATGGAACCCCGCTTGCGCCCGACCATCCGCTTGCCGCATTCGCGCGTGATGGAAAAAACGGCGTGCAGGTTGGTTTGGATAATGCGGTCGAAATCCTCGTCGGTGACTTCCACAGCATGCTTTTTCATGTTGATACCGGCATTGTTAACGAGGATGTCGATCTCGCCGACCTGGGTCTCGATGTCGTCAATCAGCTGCGGCAATGATTTAAGATCGGTAATATCATTGACAAAATAGCGGGCATTCTTGCCGAGTTTCGGTAATGCTTCTTTCAAAACGTCCTCGCGCCTGCCTGTGATGACGAGCTGTGCACCTGCCTGTGCGAGGCATTGCGCAATGTAAAAGCCGATGCCGCTACCCCCGCCGGTGACGAGGGCAATTTTGCCTTGCAGTGAGAAGACATTCAATGACGATATTGTTTCGATTTGACTATTAGCAGACATTATTTTAAAATCTATAAACCTTAATTAGAACTCCTGAACCGACCGTGAGATACTCATTTCTAGTCCCCTAAGCTCGGCCAGCGCTTTGAGCCGCCCGATGATGGAATAGCCGGGATAGGTCCTTTTGTGCAAATCGTCGAGCATTTGAAAACCGTGGTCGGGGCGCATGGGGAGCACTGAATCGGCATAACGCCCGGCCTTGCGGCGCAACTCTTCCTGGTGCAATGCTTTTACGACTTCGTACATATCTACATCGCCATCCAGATGCGGCGCCTCGTGAAAATTGCGATTGTCTTCTGCCTCCCTTTTGGTGGTCCTGAGATGCACAAAATGTATGCGGTCGCCCAACCGGCGGATCATTCCCGGCAGGTCATTATCAGCTCGGACACCCAGCGAACCGGTGCAGAACGTAATACCGTTGGCGCGGATATCGCAGGCTTTCATGAGCCGGCCAAGGTCGTCTTCGGTACTTACGACCCGTGGCAGGCCGAGCAATGGCCGAGGCGGATCGTCGGGGTGGATGCAGAGGTTAATGCCCACTTCCTGCGCCACAGGAGCTACCTGGCCGACAAAATAGTAGAGGTTTTCGCGCAGCTCTTCGTCGCCGATTTCGGCATATGCATTGAGTAATTCCTGAAAATTGGCAAGTTCAAATGCTTCCTCGGAGCCCGGCAGGCCAAGTAAAACGGTGTTGGTCAAGCCCTGGATGTCGGCTGGGGACATATTTTGCAGCTTCTGCCGTGCCGATTCCTGCACTTGCGCGTCATAATCCGCTTCGGCGCCCGGGCGTTGAAGAATGTAGAGATCGAACAATGCGAAATCTTCCCACACGAACCGGAGCGTTTTATGGCCTTCGGGGAAAGTGTAGGCGAGGTCGGTGCGGGACCAGTCCAGTACCGGCATAAAATTGTAGCAAACTGTGCGGATGCCGGCCGCCGCCAGGTTGCGCAGCGATTCCTTATAGTTCTCGATGTATTGGTCGCGGGACGGAAGGCCCTTTTTGATATGCTCATGCACGGGCAGGCTTTCCACCACCAGCCATTGCAGCCGGGTATGACGTTCGTTACCCGCTTCGATCAGCAAGATCCTTTCCTGAATGGCTTCTTTCGTCCACACATCACCAACAGCTACCTGATGCAGCGCGGAAACGACACCGCTGCAACCCGCCTGACGGATGTCCATCAACGAAACCGGATCATTCGGGCCGAACCAGCGCATGGTATGAATCATAATTGAATCAAATTTTTATAAAAATATAAATATAAACTTGTATTGTAACCGATTGCATTAAAATGCCGTAAATTTGTTTCGCCGGATTTCTCCGTAAAAATTCGCGAAAATAAAGCATAAACACCCAGACGGATTTACTTGCTGTAATCCCCTACAAGAAAAGGACAATGGAAAAGGAAATTACCATTTACGACCTCGCTAAAATCCTCGCATTGTCCCCGGCGACGGTGAGCAGGGCGTTGAATGACCATCCTGCGATTAACGCCAAAACCAAAGCACTCATTGCGGAGAAGGCGGCGGAGCTCGGCTACCGGTCCAACACCTTTGCAAGCCATTTGAGGACCCGAAAGACTAATACGCTGGGGGTGATCGTACCGAGGTTGAATAGCAATTTCATGTCGACGGTACTCGCGGGTATGGAAGAAGTAGCCAATAATGTAGGGTATAACTTGTTGATTAGTCAATCGTTAGAGTCGGAGGTATAGGAGCGTGCCAATGCTAAAACGATGTTTGACAGCCGGGTGGATGGCTTGCTGGTATCCGTCGCTTACGATACCGAATCCGTGGATCATTTCTCGACATTTATCAACCGAAACATTCCTGTTCTGTTTTTCGACAGGATAATGCCTCACCCGCAATGCGGAGCGGTGATCATTGACAACGAGCAGGCGGGCTACGACGCAGGGCGCCATTTGCTGGATCAAGGCTGCCGAAGGATCATGCATATCACCGGCGATCTGCGGAGAAATGTATATGCCGATCGACTGGAAGGCTTCAAGCGCGCGATGGCTGGATATAACCTGCTGGTGGATAATCGCTCTGTGCTCTCGACGGATCTCAGTCAGGAAGCCGGCAGAATGGTAGTAAGCCAAATTGATCAAATGGACAAAAAACCTGACGGCCTGTTTATCGCCAATGACCTCTGCGCCGCGATCTGCATGCAGGCCTTGAAAGAAAAGGGCTACCGGATCCCAGAGGATATCGCCGTTGTGGGATTCAATAATGACCCGGTTTCACAAGTCGTATCACCCCAGCTTACGACGGTTTTCTACCCGGGTTATCAAATGGGTAAAACGGCGATGCTGGCTATCATAGGGCAGCTGACAGGCACGAAGCCGATTGATCATTCAGAACCAATTATCCTGCGATCAGAACTGATTGTCAGGCGGTCGTCGTTGCGGTTGGGGGATTGAGTAAATTACTTGTATTCAACATCAGTTTCTGACCTTATAGTGCCCCTTCAAAGAAAAAACGACGATTTTGTCGTCGTTTACTGAATAAACTAATCTGTGTTCCTGATCAATTCTCCTCGACCATTTGCCGGAGAGATTACCCTTTAAACCTTCCGGTTTGCCGATTCCCTGAAATGGCGATGTTTGAATGGCTTCTAAAAGCTGCCTAACTCTTTTTAATATCCGCGTATTGCCGGTTTTCTTCCAATGCTGCAAATCGTCCAACGCGTCAGAGGTCAGCGCTATTTCCATATATCATCCAGGGTAATTTTGGTAGTAAGCCCCGCTGCAACATCCTGGTCTCCCCGTTTCATTTTCGCTGTAAATTCGGCATCATACAAACTCTCGCGCTCCTCCGTCTTGAATGATATATTTAATTCACGGAAAAACGCTTCAAGCGCATTTCGTTCGTGCTGGTCCTTAGGTTGTACGATGAAAGTTTCCATAGTCTTAAATGGTTTATATCAAAGTTAACGCTTTTACCATATCCGTCCAAAGAGCTTCTCCGATATCGGAAAGGGGTGACAGCATTAGTTTAAATCCAGCACAAACACCTGCTGCGTAGCCTTCCCAACCTCATTCACCACCAGCCGGTTAAACGCAAGCCGCTTCCCATCCGCCGACCAGACCAGGTTACCCGGAACGGCAACCGAAGGCTCGGTCAGTGCCTGAATCCTTTCCTTAAAAGGGCCTTCGCCAACCGCACAAAGCACGATACTCCCTTCGTACACATAAGTAAGATGCTTCCCATCCGGATGCCAGCGCAGGCTGCCAGTGATGTCAGAGGTGCATTCGGTGATTTTCCGGGCTTTGCCGCCGTTGGGTGATATGGTGAAAATCTGGCTGATGCCGTTGGCATCTTTGGCGATAAATGCGAGCTGGCTGCCATCCGGCGAAGAGCGGACGATGCCCGAGCAACCTGCATGCGGCGTGTTCGCGGTGAACGTCAGCCGGCGTTGCGTGGTGCCTTTCGGGGGCATCGGGAAATCTGTACCCGTGCCTTCTAGCGGTCCCAGCGGGCCCGGTTGGGTAATGTCGTCCGGAATGTCAACGATAAAAACCTCGGGAACGTCATTGCCCTTCTGGTCTTTGACCGTTCCCAGAAATGCACGGGCGATCTGCCGTGAACCATTTTGAGTGAGGTAACCATTCGTTCCTACCCAGCTGTCGCTTGCCGCATGGCTGATCTCGTCGGTGCCCGGTGCAGGGTTTGGGACAACCCGTACCACCAATGCGGTAAACCATTCGCCGGAGACATTTTCCGCGTTCTCATCGACTTTTACAGCCTTTATATTTTTAGAAACGCCAATCGTCCGCAGGTTTCGCTTCTGCCCGGTCGAATCTTCCAACGCTTTCAGGATAGCGTCGTTGTAAGTGAATCCGATCCACTGCCCGTCGCCGCTCCACTCGTGCCTGTGCGTGCCCCCGCGTAATGCGCCGGGCGTGTACGGGGGCGTCACATCGCGCGCATCCATATACACGGGTACGTTTGGACGGGCGTCGTGGATGATCACCCCGGTGCGTCGCCATTGCTGGTAAGGGTTTTCTTTGGTACTGCTGGCAAGGCCATGAATAAATACGACCGCATTTTCCTTCGGACTGTAACTTACTGCGCCCGCCCCCGGCCCCCAGGCCTGATTGTTTTTTATATCAAAAAGGACTTGTTTCTCTCCCGTTTCAATGTTCACCCGCTCGATGCGGGCCGATTCTGCAATGCCGCCACCGTCGGTCCTGGTGTCATAAACGAGCCATTGGCCGTCGGGCGAAAAGTTGTCGTTGTTGTCCAGGTCATGATGGTAGGTCAGATCGTGTGTGATCTGTTTTTCAGCGGTGTCTGTCTGACAGGATTGCATAATCGATAATATTAAAAACGATAAAACCGGGATAGAAACAAGTCTCATGGGTAAATCTACTTTTGCGGCGCAGTGATAATCCCCAGATAGCGGCCCATCCAGTAAGGCAGTAGCCAGATGTCCCCGGCGCTATGTTCCCCGCTGCCATTACCGCCACTCCGGTCTAGGCTGAACATATTGCCATTGTGGCGTTGAATAGGACGCTCGTCGGGCGGCAATACTTCTTTCGTGGACTGTTTGCGGAAATTAGGTTCCAGTTTTTCAATGTCCTTGCGATGGCTGTTCCGGATCACCCAGTCGATCAGGTCCATGGGATGCTCCTGCAAATACCAGACTGATTCGGTCAAATCAAATTCTTTGGTACCAGTCAATGCGGTGAAAATATTCCAGGCGCCCTCTTTTTCCGGACGTTCGGCTTGCCAATGGTCGATGATCTGTTGCTTGTAGCGGGTTTTGAGTGTATCATTCAACGCATACCGGTAAAGCCCCCAGTATCCGAGGAAGTACATTTCATCATCCGAATGGTTCCAGCCGTCGGACATGTGCTTGGCGTGTTCGTCGGCATCTGCGGGGGCGCGGCCGATAATGTTCATAGACCGCATCATGTTCTCAAAATAGCCGTGTTTGTTCATCAGTTCGAATGCTTTTGCCTTATACTTCTCCTTCTTGGTGAAATGGTAGGCCGTTTGCAGCATTGCCACGATGTTGGAAGAGTTCAGTTTGCGGTCGCCGACGTTGATAGGGAAGGAGTTCACATAATCGGGATGCCATTTGCCCCACATGGTAGGTTTGCCGTCGTAGTCGATCAGGTACATGTTGTTTTTAACAATGTGCGACATGACGGTATCGATGAGCATAATGGCCTGTTTCTTGATCTTGGGGTCGTCGATCAGCTCGGCTGCCGCGCCGAATGCAAAAATGTGTCCGATGATCTCGTCGCTACTCGTTGTTGCCTTCCAGTCCCATTCCTTTTCCGGAGAATGCTGCCAGCGTTCGATGTCGTGCAGCTCATTAATATGCCCCGACCGCTCATAGGAACGTGCCGGAAATCCTGCAACCGGGTTCACCGTATAAAGCCGTTCCATGGCGTCCATCGATTCGCGGCAGTTCTGTAATGCGTCGGGATCTTTGGTGGCCGCATACCGAAAAATCTGACCGCCGAGGTACATGGCCGTCCATAGCCCGTCGTTGTCCGAATCTTCTGTGAAGCCGGTAGACAGGTCGCCGTGGTCCAGTCCGGTAAGCTGCGAGTTGAAGCCGTTGCGGATGTGGCGTAGGCGTACTTGCTCGTCAAAAAGCTTCGCCTTGTCTTCCAGTGTCATGGATTTGAAATGAATTTGGCCTAAACCCTTTGTACTAAGCACTAATACCGAGTTTTTAGGGCCTTTTTCAATGTCGATAACCGTGTTGCCCGGAAGCCAGCGTTCGCCAAAATAGTAGTCAAACTTGCCATCGGGACGTAATGCAAATGCGCCAAGGTCCGAGCCGAACCATACTTTGCCGTTCACTTCTTTCACGGCCGTGATTTTGGTAGCAGGCAATTTGCGGTTGATACCGCCTGTTTGCTTGCCCGTTTGAATGTCAAAAGAAAGATAGCCGTCGAGGGTGCCGACGATGATTCTGGTCTCTTTTGAGGCAATATCCAATGCGGTAAAATCGGAGCCGGTCAGCACCTTGGTGAGTTTTTTATCCTGTACACCCAATTTATAAAGGGATTTGTTTCCCAAAATCCAGAACTGGTTCGCATTGTTTTGAAACACCAGTCCGATCACCGAATCGTCGGGCAGCTTTCCATTCCAGAGGCTTTTCGAATCTTTGATCAGTTCCAGGGAAGCGCCGTCGGAAACGAGGAATGTAAAATCCTTGCCGCCCGCGAGCAGGCTGGCTTTGGGGAGGTTGTGCTTTGAAAACAACGTCCCGGCCCACGCATTGCTGAACACGACCTGGTCGGTCAGGTAAACAAGTTGGTTTTCATGAGAAATAAGGGCGCTGATGTTCTTATCTTTCATATACCGGTAGTTGCGGTCGGGAACGACCTTGCCGGGGTATAGAAACTGGCCGGCAGAAATATGCCTGAGGCCTTCTTGGGCAAGCATTTGAACTACCCCATTACGGTCAGCGGCAACTTGCCGGAGCGAGCTCTGGGTGGTGTCCGCATAGTATTTGACGCTGAAATCCTGCAAATAGGGTTTGTCCTTATGAACGGGTTGCACCTGGGCACGTGTGAATGTCACGCAGGTTAGCGATAGGAGGGATATAAAAAGAGACTTTCGCATTGTATTGAGTTGGTTAATTAACTTTTTTCCTTCTTTCCATCATCTCTTTCCATGTGGTGAGGATAATGCCTTCCGACTGAACGAACTTTTGCAGGTCGGGATCGAGCATCGAGAGCATATCGGCGTACCGCGAGCCGCCCGAGGCGCTGATGTATTTGAAATCGTCGGTGATATCGCTGCTGTGGACGATCATCATGGCCACGCCGGGCTGCATTTTCCGAATCGTTTCGATGAACTTTTGCGCTTTATATTTGCCCCATTGTGGGGGCGTTACTTCGTTGCCTTCCGGTTTCCAGTCGCCGCTGATCGTGTGCAGGTCGTCCAGGACCGGTAGTCCCGCCGCCCATATTTTCTGTCCAAATTCTCCGGAACGTTTCGTGATCTCAGGCTCGGGGAGTTCCATTCCTTCCTTCCATTTGCCTTCGGCTTTCAGCTTTTTCACCAATGGATTGTTGAGACATTCTTTTAAAAGCTGGTTATTCCCACCGGGAAACATGACCGGGATACCGAATTCCGCGCCTACTTTGATGTATCTTTCCAAATACGGGATGTGCGCGAACAATGTACCCATATGCGAATCCATGTGCGTCGGTTTCAGGCCCAGTTTCAATGCACGGCTCAGTTGCGCACGTATTTCCTGCTCCACCACATCGGGGCTGGCGTTTTTGATCACATCCTCCACTTCGTGCCACATGCAGCCTTCATCATCCACAAGCCCTTCCGAATGCGCAATGCCGTTCAGCGGCGGCCAGCGGTAATCTTTCCATTCGGAGGTCAGCGTGAGATGCAGGCCGGCGTCCATTCCGGGGTTGACGAGGGCATATTTGGCAAAGCTGGCCGCCCAGGGGCAGGGCATCATAATGCTGCAAGACGTCGCTATGCCCGTTTCTATCGACTTTTTTGCCCCTTCATTCGAGTAATGTGACATGCCCGCGTCGTCGACGTGGAAAATAATGACCTTCGCGCCTTTCGGCCAGCCGAGTTTTTCGGCATAGGTCTGTTGTGCTGATGTTTCTTGCATGACCAGTAATAGCAGGTTGATGAACAAAAGATAGGTTTTCATATCGAATGTATGTTTCTATTTTGAAATCATTCCCAGGTACCGGCCCATCCAGTAGGGCAGGAGCCAGAAAACCGGCTCGCGTTCCACCTCCGGGTTACCACCGGCAAGCGTCCACGGATTTTTGTCCCAGCGAACGGTCAGCCGGATGCTGGCGGGTTGCAATATATTGACCTGCTCATCTTCCAGTACCGGCGTGCGCACAACCTGAATATCTTCCCGCTTCCGATGATCAATCGGCCAGTCCACAAGATCCAGCGGTGTGTCGATCAGAAAGTCGACCGAGTTTTTCAGCTCCGCTTTTTTATTCAGGCATTCATTGTAAATAAAGTTGATCAGCGGGTTATGGTCATCTTTGCGCTTTTGGAACCACGCTTCCAGATGGTTTTTGTAAAACTTCAAACGCTCAGGATCTTGCTCGCAATGGATCAGGATCGGGTAGAGATAGGCTTGTAGCACCACATCGAAATAGATAAACCAGGCGGGATTCTGCTTCGTTACCTCCTTCATATTGTCGAGATAGTGCTCCTTTTCGATGAGTCGCAGGTACTCATTCTGGTATTTGGCATTTCCCGTCATGAAATGCGCCAGTTTCAGGAATGCGAGCATTTCCATCGAGTTCTGGTTGCGATCGGGCAGCCATTCCGGGTCGCGGTTCAGCTGGTCCGGCGACCATACCGACCACCGTGTGGCCGTGCCGTCCATATCGGCAAAATTCAGCTTGTGCTGCATCAGGTAATCGACGATTTTGCCTACATGTGCGGCGATAACCTTCTTTTCGGCGGCATCGGCCACGAGCTGATAATAGTAGTAGTACCCAAACATATGCCCACACATTTCATCGCTGCTCGTATCGCCTTTCCAGAGCCACTTCTTATCGCCCGACAAATGCCAGCGCGTTTCCACCGGCTTGAAACGGGGTTCTTTTACCAATTCGTCGGCCCGCTCGCGTTCCGTGTATGTGCGGTTGCCGTCGTGCATGCGCGTCCAAGTCGCGGGGACGATCGTACGCGCGAAAAAGCCATTGGTACCGGTAACTTCCTGTAACATTTTCAGGAAACCGAATGCTTTTTTTGCATTCTCACCGGCAACCGGGTCTTTCGTAGCGGCATAGCGGAAACTTTCCATAGCGAGATAGTTGCCCGTGTATTCGCCATCATTATCGTCATCCTCAGGCTCCCAGCTCGTTGTATCGCCCGGCACCCGCAAATGTGCCTGTCCGGCGATCCAGGGTGCGCGGATGTGTCTTTTCATTAATACATTATAAAAGAATGCGCTTTTGGAAGCCAGCGTCATCTCGCGTTTTCTGATTGCACTCACACCCTGGGGTGTAGCGATCCAGGCAGTGCCCTCCCCGTCAAATGCGATGTCGTTGACCTGATCGTCCATGAGCCATCGCCTCGAAAAAAGCAGTGAACGGCTGCCATCTTTTCGGAAACGCACCACGCCGGTTTGCGTTCCTATCCACATCGCGCTATCAGGAGCCATGCGCATTGCTGTAACGTATGTGGAGGGAATCCCATCAGCAACGCGTAATTCAGATCCCTTTTTGCCATCATTTTGAATGGTAACTCCGCCCAAACCGCCGACCCAGAGCTTTCCGTCATGGTTGTAGGCCACACCTTTGACATATGCGGCAATCAATGCGTCGGTTTTATAGGTGTGTTCCAAATGCGAGGGCGTCCAATGGTAAAGTCCTACATCCGAGGCTATCCACAGGCCGTCCTTTCCGTCGCTGAGCAAGTCGCGGACAGATCTGGGAACGGCCGCTTTTTGTAATGTAAACCCGTTGGAATTGCCTGTCCAAAAGCCATTCGGCCCGATTGCGTACACCGTTTTGCCTTTGGTACAGATCGCCGAAACCGGCCCGGTCGGCCCATCTGTTTTCGCAATACTGCCGTTCCTGAATTGGTAAAGCCCATTCCAGCTCCCCAGCCATATTGTACCGGCCGAATCCTGCGCCAAAGCAAATGACGGGCCGTTCCTTTCACTATCAAAAACCGGTTCCCATTCGCGGGAATCCTTCTTTTTACGAAAAAAGCCATTTGCCGTAGCTGCCCATACGTTGCCGTCGCGGTCGGGCAGAATGGCCCTTACGTCGTTGCCTTGCATGGGATAAGCCTCGTGGTATTCCTGCGCGAATGCTTCATCCTGATAAAATGAATATACTTCCTCGGCTTTATTTGCGCTTTTGCACGAGAAAAGAGCCATTAACCACAGGCAGCCCAGCCACGGAACGACAAGTTTTCCGGCTAACTTCATCAGGCTTCCGCGTAGTTTTCGCTCTCCTGAAACAGCAGGCTGATCAGTTTTTTATGTTGCGAAAAATCAGGGATCAGCAGCTGTGCGCCTGCACGCACGAGTCGCGGGCGCTTGGCCGCGTTATGCCCGAAGCGCTGCAATTCATTGCTCGTAATGCCTACCGAAATGCCTCCTGCTCTGCGTCCTTCCCGGATCTCGTCGGGGCCGTCGCCGAAAACGGCGAGCTCTTTTCCTTGCAGGTTATTGTCGCGGATGATCTTTTCGATCACCATTTTCTTCGAAAACTTGGTGTAGTCGCGCAATGCACCGTAAATGCCCCCATCGAACAAATCGGCGTAGCCGAGCATTCGAGCCTCGTTTTTCACGTCGTCCACGTCGGTGCCGCTGGCGAGGTACATGGTCACGCCCCGTTCTTTGAGCTGTTTCAGGAATTCAACGGCGCCTTTGAGCGTGAAATCCTCCTGGCCGAGTTCTCCCTTGGCCAGCTTGTCCATGCGTTTGTTCACCATTTCCATTAATCCATCATTGTAGATTTCCTTGTACTGAAACTTGTCCAGGATCTGGTCTTCTGGTACAAAGCCGAATTCGCGGACGAGGTTTACCAATCCTTCCATTTGGTAAATGGTCTGGATACCGGTCGTTTTGTGGATAAACGACTTGCATTCGGCCTGCACTTTATGAAAAGTCCCGGCGTCGACCGTGTCATACTGATCGCCGAGGATCGATTTCATCATCACAGGTTCCATAATCTCTTCCCAACCCTGCCGGAGCGAGCTGATCGTCCCGTCGTGATCGAACACGGCATACCGTATGTGTCCGAGCTTGTCGAGGATTTCAGGAACGCAGATTTCGAACTCGGTTTCGGGGTAATAGGTGGCGGCGCGTTCGTTTTCGGCTAGGTCGGCATTGTAAATGTAATCCGGGTCCTGGGCCACCGCCGCGATTTCTTCGCCGGTTGCTGTGCCGGTGGTAAAGAGCTTCTGCACCGTTACCGCCGCCGCAAAATTGCCGAACAGCGCAGCTTCGGCGGGCGATAACCCTGCCGCGAGGCATAGCGTAATGGCGCTGATCGCCGTATCGCCCGCGCCGACGGTGTCGAGTTTGCCCTTCAGCTGAATGCCAGGCACTTCGTGGTAGCCGGCTTCGTCGAATGCGATGATGCCGCGCTCGCCGCAGGTCACAAACACAGGCTTATGATATCGCCCGTATATTTCCGAACCGTAGCCTTTCACGTTGCTGACCGGTACATTTTCTCCCGGCGTCACGTTCAGTCCGTTTAAAGAAGCGATCTCGCGGTCATTACATTTAAGATAGGTATTCCTGAAACGGTCGTTGAAATGCCGCGAATCCAGCATGACGATCTTGTCGGGATATTTATTGAAAAGAGTATTGACCTCCTCAATAAAGGAAGCGTTGGTAATACTTCCTGTTACCTGCTGGTTGAAAATCACCGCGTCGCATTCCTGCAATGCCTTTTCCAGTGCGGCCACGAGCTGCTTGTCGGTTGCAATGCTCCTTTTATTATATACACCGAAATCGATGCGCGGCTCTTCCTGGCCGTCGGTGAGGCGTTTGAGATAACTATATGTATTGAAATTCTCCTGCTGGATAATGAAAGCGCTCGTATCCGCGCCCAGCTGCTGGAGTTGCGCGGTCAGTTCACGCCCCTGCATATCGTCGCCCACAGCACCGATGACCCGGATGCCGGCCGGTTTGAGCGCGGCAAGGTTGGCGACAACATTCCCCGCACCTCCAGGCGTATAGTAATGCCGGGCAACGGCCTGGGCCTGTAAACCGGTCTCGATGGAAACTTCTGAAGTGCGGTCGTCCATGACCCAGTAGGAGTCGAGACAGAAGTCGCCATACACGGCGACCTGAACGGCGGAGATTTTCTCCAAGATCTGATTGATGCGGCTTTGATCCATGAGCAAAGGTTGGTCTGGATTTAGGATAAAATGGTTGTGGATATTGCGCTGTTTTTGGTAATACGACCGATGCGGGAAGGAGGGCTATCGGCGGGTCTGCGATTTCCGGCAAATGTTACAAAATTGTTAACACCACCGCCGGAAAAGGAGGTGTGTTGTTGCTGGTTATTTCACCGTATTTTCTGCTAAGAAGTCGCTGGTAATGAGCAAATATGTCATAAATGATAAGTTACTATTATCTTATGATTAAATCGTACAACGATGCGCAAAATGAAGATATTTTTACGCAGTTTGCGATTCAAAAATTTGATTTGACCGCGTAGATTTATCAAACATTTACGAATACGCCGCTCAATAGAAAACATTGCCGATTGTTTCGAGGGCAGAATTTTTCGCTGCCAGGGCAATGTTGGAAACAATTTTATTTTAATACCGGACTGATCGTCAACCCATTTACTTAGTGCATTTAATGCCGGATGATAAATAGGATCATAGCAAGAATAAAAGTTTTTATATCAATACAAAAAATCTCTTTACCTAGTCCCCTTTTCTATAAGCTAAACTGTACGACTGTGGCCTACCCCGACGAAAATACCCTGATCAGAGTGACGCAAGGCGACGAAGCGGCCTTTGCAGAGTTGTATAACCACTACAAAATGCCTGCACTTCGGTTTACGATTTCATTGCTCAAAGACGAGGAAGAAGCTGAAAATATGGTCCAGGATGTGTTTATTAAAATCTGGGTAAGACGCACCCAGATCAAACCGGACTATAATTTCAACTCTTATCTGTTCACCTGCCTGCGCAATATGGCATTTGATCATTTCAAGAAGCTTGAAAAGAGCGAACAGATGAGGAAGCATTATATGGAGGCGATCCGCGCTGCGGGCGAAGATGAGCGGGAAGAAGCGGAAAGAAGGTTGAGCGTCGTGCAGGCAGCCGTGGAATCATTGTCGATTAAGCGGCGGCAGATCTTGAAACTGAATATTGAAGAAGGAAAATCCTATCAGGAAATCGCGGAGTTTTTGAGGATTTCTAAAAATACGGTCAAAAACCAGCTGGTAAAAGCGAAACAGATCCTGCGCGAAAAAGTGGATCTGGCGACGATATAGCACCCGTGTTAACGCAGAATTATATTCCTAAAACCTTGAAAAGCAGAAGCACATACGCTTCTGCTTTCTTTTTGGCTTATTTCATCTCACCCAGCTTAGTCAGGTCGATGGCTTTCAAAACGCCTTTCAACTGATCGACGCTTAAATTATCGCCCTCCACATTCACTACATAACGGTCGGCCACGAGCACATTGATTTCGCCGGACTTGCTTTCGTTATTGTATTTTTCAAAAGCCTTGTAGCCTTCGATGGTAGTGGTTTTTTCGTAACCGGTAGTGGTTTCTTTATCGATTTCGGCGATGGACCAGGCTGCGAGCGCCATGGTCGATACGCCGGCAATGCCTCCCGTGTCCACGATTTCTACATTCAGCGATTCGTCGGAGCTTCCTTTATATTTGGCCTGGGCAGTTGAAACGGTAAAACCCATGGCCCCGGTTTTCTCGCCGGTAGCTTCGGTACGGTCCATGCCGGCCAGCTTTTCGGGCAGGAGGTCTTTCAGTTTACGGAAATCGACGGGGTCTACGGCCTCACGGTCGCCCATTTCCTTGGCTTTATCGGCGATGGCCTGAAGCGCGTCGGCAGGGCTGTCGCTGGCGGCTTTTTCCTCGGCTTCTTTTTCTTCCTGTTTGCTGCCGCAACCGGTTAAGAGCAGGGCGCACGAAAGAAATGCGACTATAAAAGATGTTTTCATCTGACAATTGTTAGAGTTGTTTCAAACTAATTACAATGTAATGAAAACACCGCACTGATGCACGCCTACTCCTTTTTGCGTAGCGCTAGTGCGCCAGCTCCGCAGGGTTCCGGCGCGATTGGATGATAAAGTAAATGCCAAGTAATACGGCAGGAATACTCAGTATCTGCCCCATATTCAATGTGTAATTCGCTTCAAATGCTTCCTGGTTTTCTTTCAGGAACTCGTAAAGGAAACGCAACGTGAACACCCATACGAAGAACACGCCTACCATCAGTCCGCGCGGGGTGGCGGCTTTATACTTGTTCCAGATGGCGAACAATATAAAGGTCAGGATGAAGCAGGAAATGGATTCGTACAATTGCGCCGGGTGGCGGGGGATTTGTAAAAACTCGGTGTTTTGCCTGAAAATGAATGCCCAGGGCAGATCGGAAGG
>CBIHPQ010000049.1:0-22331 GCA_966211825.1 uncultured Dyadobacter sp.
AATCAAAACTACAATGAAATCAATTAAATTTTTTGTCGCATCTCTTGCAGTAGCATTGTTTGTATCATCTTCTGTTTCAGCAGATAATGGTAAAAAGGCTTCTAACCTGAAAGTGAATACCGCTAAAAGCGAACTGACCTGGCTGGGTAAAAAAGTTACCGGCGAGCACACAGGTAAAATCACTCTGAAAGAAGGAACGATCGTTCTTGACGGCGCGAAACTGACTGGTGGTAAATTCGTTGCCGACCTGAACAGCATTACTTGTACGGACCTTACCGACAAAGAATACAACGGCAAACTGATCGGTCACTTGAAATCGGATGACTTCTTCGGCGTTGAAAAACACCCGACTGCAACTTTCGTAGTGACAAAAGCTACTCCCAAAGCAACCGGCGTTTACGACGTAACCGGCGACCTGACCATCAAAGGCATTACCAAACCAGTTACTTTCCCTGTGACTGTTAAAACTACTGCTACTGGTGCAGAAGCAACCGGAACATTAGTTGTTGACCGTTCTAAATACGACATCAAATACAACTCGAAGTCATTCTTCGATAACCTGGGCGACAAAATGATCAACGACGATTTCTCTATCGACGTGAAATTGGTTGCTGCAAAATAATTACCCGCAGGCGGCTGCCTGGTATCAGCCGTCTGCTTTTGTATGACCTGAATTTAAAAAGAACCTGTCCTGATGGTCAGGTTTTTTTTGTGCTCAGGAATTGAATTCGCGGTATTTGGGGAAATCGTCCATGAAGTGGATCTGTCCGTTTACAGCCTGGAAGCAGTAGTGGTTCAATCCGTTGGTAACGGCCAGGTATTGAGGTCTTAATGTAAAATTATAGCGGCTGATCTGCGCAAAGGTGGCGTCCGTTACGCCTACGAAAGGCGCCTTGCATTCGACGAGCAAAAAAGGCAGTGACTGGTTGGATAGCACCATGATATCGGTGCGTTTGGCAAGCGTATTGTATTGCAAACCGGTTTCTACCGCGAACAGTGATTTGGGATAACCGTAATGCGTGATAAGCAAATGGATGAAGTGCTGGCGCACCCATTCTTCCGGCGTAAGCGTCACGAATTTCCTGCGGATAATGTCGAAAATATGCGGTTTCCCGTTTACCTGCTTAATGATTCCATGAACGAAGATAATCAACCCCGGATGTCCCGCCAACAAACCTGCTGAATTCATGACCACGAAAGAACAGATCGTCGAAAACTGGCTCCCACGCTACACGGGCACGCCTGTGGAGGAGTTTGGAAGTTATATCCTGCTGACCAACTTCGGAAATTATGTGACCATGTTTGCCGAGAAGTTCGGGGTAGAAGTACGGGGGCAGGGCCGCGCCATGCAGACGGCGACCGCGAAAGATATTACCATCGTCAATTTCGGCATGGGTAGTCCGATGGCCGCAACGGTAATGGATTTATTATCAGCCATTAACCCTAAGGCTGTCCTCTTTTTAGGTAAATGCGGTGGTTTGAAAAAGACGCAGGTCGGTGACCTCATCCTGCCCATCGCAGCAATCCGAGGTGAGGGTACCAGCGACGATTATATGCCCGCTGAAATTCCCGCATTACCTTCCTTCCGCCTCCAAAGCACGGTTTCGGCTGCCATTAAAAAGCATAAGCTCGATTATTGGACCGGTACCGTTTACACCACCAACCGCCGTATCTGGGAGCACGATGCGAGTTTCAAAGAATACCTGCAGGATATACGTGCCATGGCGATCGACATGGAAACTGCGACCATATTCATCGTAGGTTTCGCCAATTCTATCCCGCACGGCGCATTGCTGCTTGTGTCGGACAACCCATTGGTGCCCGAGGGGGTAAAAACCGAGGAAAGCGACAAGAAAGTGACGTCCAGTTACGTGAAGCAGCATCTTGAAATCGGCATCGAAGCGCTGACCGAACTTGCCCGCTCGGGGGAATCGGTGAAGCATTTGCGGTTCGAGAACTGACAACTGTCATGTTAACGGAGGGAACCTGTCGCGGCAGCTTATGAGTTGTCATGTAGGCCGGCGCTGAAACCGGCCCGTTATTTTATGGAACATCAGTCATTATACGAGCGCATTGGCGGCGACGCGGCGCTCCGGCAGCTCACCGACAAATTTTACGACCTAGTATTCGGGCACGAACTTATTTCCAGGTTATTTCAAAGCGACAAGGAGCTTATCAAGGAAAAGCAACGCCTTTTCCTGACGCAATTCCTCGGCGGCCCGCAGCTATATTCAGAGGAATACGGCCATCCCATGATGCGCGCCCGCCATATGCCCCACACCATCACCGAAGACGATGCAGTCGCCTGGCTGCAATGCATGGCCAGTGCCGTGGGCGAATTGCCCATTAGCAAGGATTTGAAGGATGAACTGTTTGACCGGTTCCCGCGGACGGCGTTTTTTATGGTGAATAGTTAATTAATTGTTCTACATCGCGTTACCTTTTTGATATTCTTACGTCTAAATGATGTTCCATATTTGGGAACATTGTACCTTTGTATGTCCATTTTAGATGAAAAAAGTTTTATCGAAAGGAACGTTACGCGATTTTTGGGAGAAATACCCGGAAGCTGAGCGTCAACTTAAAGTTTGGTATGCAGATGTGTTGGCTGCGGAGTGGCAGTCTCCTATGGATGTGAAGCGCCAATATGCAACAGCCAGTATTTTGAAGAATGGGCGGATTGTCTTTAACATTCGTGGTAATTTATACAGGCTTGTTGCTCAATTTGACTTCGAAAGGCAGACGGTCTATATCCGTTTCGTTGGCTCACATAAAGAATATGATAAAATTGACGCTAATTCAATTTGACCATGCTGAAACTAATCAAGACAGAAGAAGAATATAGGGTTGCATTGAAGAGACTGGGGGAAATCTTCGGCGCGCCTGCGGGTACACCTGAAGGTGATGAATGCGATGTGCTTACATTATTGGTAGGCGCATATGAAGATGAACATTACGCAATCGAACCACCAGATCCCATCGACGCGATCAAGATCAGAATGGAGCAAATGCAGCTCAGGCAGGTTGATTTGGTGGATGTAATCGGTAGCAAAAGCAGGGTTTCGGAAGTGCTTGGCAGAAAGAGAAAGCTTAGTCTTGAAATGATCAGAAACCTTTCGGAACGCCTTAATTTGTCTATTAATACGCTTATCCGCGATTATCAATTAGTACAGTAATCCCGGCTCGCTTCATGTCGAGCAAGAATTCTTTACCTTTGCGGCATGAATTTTAAAGAGCAATTGACACCATACCCTGTTTTGGGAATAGTTGCCGCGGCTGCAAAAGAGCTGGGTGTGGAAGCATATATAATCGGTGGGTTCGTCAGGGACCTGATACTCAAAAGGAATAGCAAGGATATCGACATCGTTTCCATCGGCAGCGGCATCGAGCTCGCAGAAATGGTAGCCGGCAGGCTTGGCCCGGATGTTCATGTGAGTGTTTTCAAAACTTTCGGTACTGCGCAAATCCGCCAGGGCGACCTTGAAATAGAATTTGTCGGGGCCCGGAAGGAATCCTACCGCTCCGAATCCAGGAAGCCGGCAGTAGAAGACGGCACGCTGGCCGACGATCAGAACCGCCGGGATTTTACCATTAATGCAATGGGCATCAGCCTCAATGCAGGTACGTTCGGCGAGCTGGTCGATCCGTTCGAGGGAATCAGTGACCTTCGTAAAAAGATCATCCGTACCCCGCTCGACCCTGAGATCACATTCTCGGACGACCCGTTGCGTATGATGCGCGCGATCCGTTTCGCGAGCCAGCTCAATTTTGATATAGAGCCCGATACATTCGATGCGATCGTCAAAATGAAGGACCGTATCAGCATTGTGTCCATGGAGCGGGTTTCGGATGAACTGAACAAGATCATCCTTTCCAAAACCCCTTCTTACGGTTTCAAATTGCTTTATCACGCTGGCCTGTTATCCATTATTTTCCCTGAAATGGTGGAGTTACAGGGCGTGGAACACATTGAAGGAAAAGGGCATAAGGATAACTTTTACCACACCTTGCAGGTCCTGGACAATGTATGCCAGGTCTCCGACGACCTTTGGCTGCGATGGGCCGCTATCCTGCACGATATTGCCAAACCAGCTACCAAAAAGTTCGATAAACGCAATGGCTGGTCGTTTCATAACCACGAAGAAATAGGTGCCCGTATGGTGCCGGTGATTTTCCGCCGGATGAAACTGCCGCTGAATGAGAAAATGCGGTTTGTGAAAAAACTGGTCAGGCTGCATTTACGTCCCATTGTGCTTTCCAAAGAGGCGATTACCGATTCTGCCATGCGTCGTTTGCTCGTGGAAGCAGGGGAGGATATCGAGGCGCTGATGAACCTTTGCCGGGCTGATATCACTTCTAAAAATCCGGATAAGGTGCGGCGCTTCATCAGCAATTTCGATCTGGTCGAGCAAAAGCTCAAAGACCTGGAAGAGCGTGACAAGCTCCGTAACTTCCAGCCGGTTATCACTGGTGAAATGATCATGGAAGCATTCGGGTTAAAGCCTGCGCGGGAAGTGGGGATTATCAAAGAAGCCGTGCGTGAAGCGATCCTGGAAGGCATTGTTCCTAATGAATACGGGCCGGCCTTTGCATTTATGATTGAAGAAGGTGAAAAAATGGGCCTCAAACCAGTGTGAGGCACATTTTTTAGGGTAACCACGCCAATGCCAGCGCTTTTTTGATATTTTTGCGAACTTTTAAATCTCCTCATAGACACATTCCATGGAAAACGCCCAGTTCAAACGTTTTTTCGGCTCATTGCTTACTATCCTAGGCATTGCAGTACTGCTATTCGCATGCGTTGCCTTTTTGTCTGAAAAACCCGTTCTGGGGCTCACGGTTTCCAAATGGGAATCCATTGTGCCGTTTTTGGTAGGGACGGTATTCCTGCTTACAGGCGTAAACCTGGTCAAGGGCTAGGCGTCCCTGACCAACGCCGCACCGACCGTGCATTCAAGGCATTGTCTCGGGGTACAATAATTATTAAACCATTCGATCAGGGCCTGCGAGTCCGCTGCGGTTTTCACGCGCATGCCCAGCGACGCCCACTCGCGGGTAATGCGGTTATCTTCGGCAGGTAGCTCCGAAAGCCAGTAGATCGCCTTGTCGAGCAACTCGGGTTGTTGCCGCTGTTTTGAACAGGCAACCAATAATGGCACTGCCGCATTCACAATTAGCAAATGGGCGGCATCGGTACCCATTACCGGTACTTGCGCTCTTGCTTTCTTTCCAAAAAGGTAATGCTCCCGCCAATAAGCCGATTGTTCGATCCGGAACAGCCCGCGCATTTCGTCGAAATGGTCTGAAATGATAAACCTGTTCAGCAAGCCACCGGTATTGCATAGCAACCGGGCAAACTGCGCCAGCCGGACCGTCGGGAAACCCGCGGGACGTAACCTCGCATATTTCCATTCGTGGGGTTGCATCGTGTCGCCCTGGAACTTGTATTTCGCGCTCAGAAAGCGGAACTCCTGTTGGAGCTGGCGTACATATATATCATCCGAATTTTCAGGGATAAGTCCCGAGCCGCCAAACAACAATGCTTCTACCTGAATGAGCCGGTCGGTATGCTTGCGAATAATTTTCCAAGGGACAATGCGGGTGAGCCGCTGGAACGGCGCGTCGTTCAGTTTGAACCCGAAATACCGGCCAAGCCACTGATAGGCAGTCTGCTCCCAATCCTGACCGTTCGTTTCCAGCAAATGTTGAATTTCCAATGCCCTGCGTTCGAGCCTTTCAAGCAACACCCTGTCCAGCATGGCATATTTGTGGATCTGGTCCACACCACCGAATTGACGGTTGCATGGAACGGTATCCTTTTCGTCGAGCAGGCAGCGGTACCTTTCTATGACGGATGCTTTCACGAGGCCGTTCAGGGATAATGTGGGGACCGTCGTTCCGTCCCGCCGTTTTGCAGGATAGTCATTTTCCCAAACCACATGCAGGATCACGCCATCATAAGCACCATTTTGCTGGTGGTCGTGGAGGCGCCAGTCGGAGGATCTGACATGGATTTCGACACTGCCGACCCACAGCACCCCGTCGATAGACACCCGCGCTTCGGAGAAATCCGGGCCGGCATTGGTATTCCTGTGGCCCGTGCGGATGATGGATAGCGGCTGTTTTTCGTCGGTAGCAAGCCCTCGCTTTTCAAAATATTGAAAGCGCCAGATAAAACTCAGTAAATCTTCATTCATATACAGCGTAATTAAAAATTTGGCGATTAAGGCGCTTATTTCTTTGCCTAAACCTGATTAGTTTCTGTTCTTTGTACGCTGTTTTTGGTACTTGGTTTCTATTTGTAGAAGTAAAAAAGTTTTATGCTCCGCCGTTTGCAATTTATTGCGCTCAGAATCATTCTTGCTTTTCTCGTGATTTCAGTTGTTTGGGTAGTGATTTTGAGGTTTTTGCCCGTTTGGGTCACGCCTTACATGCTTTCTCGGAAGATCGACGCATTCAGGGCGGATGAGGATACGGAGATCCACCACGACTGGGAACCTTACGAAAATATTTCCAAGGAAGTGGCGCTGGCAGTGGTAGCCTCCGAAGACCAGAACTTTCCGAATCACTGGGGTTTCGATTTCGATCAGATCTATAATGCGATGACCGAAGATCGCAAACGCGCGAGGGGGGCCAGTACCATCTCCCAGCAGGTAGCCAAGAATGTGTTCCTCTGGCATGGCCGGAGTTTTGTCCGTAAAGGTCTGGAAGCCTATTTCACAGTCCTGATTGAAGTGCTTTGGAGCAAGGAGCGTATTCTGGAAGTGTATTTGAATGTAGCTGAAATGGGCAAAATGACTTTTGGTGTCGAAGCGGCCTCGCTGCGCTACTACAACAAGTCGGCCAAACGCCTCACGCGCTACGAATCCGCCCGCATCGCAGCGGTACTACCCAACCCGATCCGTTTTTCGATCAAAAATCCCTCTGCGTATGTGAACAAGCGTACCAACCAGATCGTCCGCCAGATGCGGTACCTGGGCGGGCAGAAGTATCTTGCGGATTTGTAATTAGTAGATCTCGATTACGTTAGCAGTAACCCCTTGGATTATTCGCTCGAAGATCTTGGGGATCAGCATTTTCAGCGTCTCTCTCCGGTTATTGAATGCGCAGAGGACAAAAATGGTGACAGGAAGACGTTGAAGGTTCTGCTGATAAGGTAGGTTGCGGTCGACCGTCACAAATATCTCAAACTTTTCCTCGGCCATTAATCTCAGTAATTCTCCATTTTTTTTGCCAAGCCAGCCTTTGTCTCGTACGGACCATATTTCGTGGTCAGGTCCAAAATCGGAGCAGAGCTTTCGGGGAAGACTTTCATCCAGCAAAATTTTCATGAAGCGATTTCTCTGTCGTAAGTGTTTTTTTTGCCATTTCGAGAACGGCGAGCGCGCTTTCTTTTGAAACAGATGGGAAATCGTCGAGAAATTCGGACAAGTCGTCTCCACCTTCGATATAATCGAACAGATTCTGAACAGGCACTCTTGTTCCCGAAAAGACGGGAACACCGCTCATTACTTCCGGATCTACACTTATCTGGCCGTATTGCATTGTTTTCAGGATTATTGATTTAGTACAATATACAAAAACAATGGAGAACTAGGAATACTATTTAGCAAGCACACTGTCCTAATTACCACGCGGCTGCGACCGTTCCGCTTCTCTTGATGAACGCGGTGAACTCTGCTGCCGGCTTGGCGGTGGCGTGGAAGGTCGCGATGTTTCCGGGCGGCTTGGTGCCGGCGCAGGCCGGGTAGCGGGCTCCTGTCTCGCCGGCCGTTCGATATTAGGCCTCGTTACCTCCGGGCGGGGCGACGGCGCAGGCCTCGTTACTTCCGGACGGGGTGATGGCGCAGGTCTGGTGACTTCCGGACGGGGCGATGGTGCGGGCCGCGTTACTTCCGGCCGCGACGGGGTCGGGTTAGATGTGCCGGGGCGGGTGGTAGGCCGTTCGATATCCGGGCGTGTTACATCCGGTCGTGTGTTGCCTGGCAGGGTTGTGCCCGGCCGGGTTACTGAGGGGCGCCCATTATCCGGGCGTCCATTGTCTGGTCGGTCCGTGCTTGGGCGGTCGCTGTTGCCTGGCCTGGAAACACCGGGCCGGGATATTTCGCTACCGGGGCGTGTGGTGCCGGGCCTGCCGGTCGATGGCCGTGAAATTACCGGCCGCCCTGTTTTATCAAAGCTTGGAAGCCGTTCGCGCGTTGTTGGGGCTTTGGGGTTTCTTTTTACAAATAATGCCGAGCCTTGTCGCGCAGAAGACGGGCGCGAGTAGGTGGCACGATAATCCCCTCGCGTGTAGCGTGTGCGTACGGTCGCCGAGCGCGCGCGGAAGTTGCTGCTATAATAATGCGTATGCCATACCGGATTGCGGTAGCTTGGCCAGCGGCGGAAATGGCCGTTGTAGTAATAATGCCAGTGGTAATGGTAACCATAGTAGTAATGCCAGTACTGCGGCCGCCAGGGGCGCCAGTACGACGGGTAGTAATGCCATCGCCACGGCGACCGCCAGATCACATATCTTGGCACATAAATAAACTGAACTACCGGCCAGTTCGATACATAGGTGACATTTTGCTGTACATTAGCCGACTGCACCTCCCTGTTTCCGGAATAGCCCGGGTTGGGCGTTTCGCCTACCGTGCCCGACTGGGAGTTGGGTTCGATAATGTAATCTTTTCCGTAAAGGTCCTCATCGCCCACGAGCTGTATCCATACCTCGCCGTTATCTTTCTTTTCGACATAAAACGCCGCTACATCCTGATCCTCCCTTTCGCTGACGGCCACTTTTAAACTGATCGTGTGAAGATTGCCGTCTACATTGTCTTCCACGCGGATATAGTCAATCTGATTGTCGCCATTCAGGTCGAGGTTATTAATCTCCGAGTCCTCCTCATTTAGTTTCCGTTCAAAACCTTCGAGCGTTTCCGATTCCTGGAAGAGCTTCAAAACCGCGTACAAATTGAGGTTATCGCCGGGAAGGTCGAGCTTTTCTTCTTCGGATTGAGCCATAGCCCGGTTACCCGTCCAAAGCATTAAAAGACTCAGGATGATCAGAAGGAGATTTTTCATAGTCTTGTCGTTTAAAAGCAATGTTGCGATTCCCGTTTATTTAACCCAAACCCCATTCAGCATAACCTTGCTAACGTTCCTGGTGGCCGATATGTTCTTTAAAGGATCGCCTTTTATCAGGATCAGATCGGCTTGCTTGCCTTTTTCGATACTTCCCAGCCGCTCTTCCACGCGGAAAAAGCGTGCGTTTTGCAGCGTAGCGGCCGTTATCACCGCTGCCGGACTGAGCCCGCTTTCGACGAGCAGCTCCATTTCACGCTGAAAAGCCCAGCCGGTTTCCGCATAAGGGATCATTGAATGCGACCCGACCACTATTTTGGTGCCGGCGCGGTGCAGTTTGCCGGTTACCTTTTTCATTTTGGCAAACCCTTCCAAACGTGCGGCATCCAAAGGCTCACCGGCTTTGGCCTGATATTCAAATGCGCCGAGCGTCGGGCTTACGAACGTGCCCTTGTTTTGAAGGAAAATTCCGAGAGAATCGGTCATGGGACTGTCGGGATTGACGCTTTTCCAAACATCGTACCGGCCTTGTTTACGTGCATTGTTATCGGCCAGCACCATTTGCCGGTATTTTTCGCCTTCCCTTTGCGGAACGAGCGTTAGCCCGAAAGAGGTAATATGCTCGATCCCGTCCAGGCCGGCTTCAATTGCCTCTTTGGCCTCGGTCGTTTCAAGATGCCCTGTGACCGGGATGCCGCGCGCATGAGCGGCTTTGCACACTTCGAGGATAATCGCAGGCGGCAGGCGGAAATAAACTTTGATGACAGACGCCCCCTGATCGGCCAGACGGTTGACCTCGCGCACGGCCTCGTCCGCGTCCCTGACCACGTACGCGTCGCGCGGGTATGCGGGCGGGAACATGTCTATGTGCGGGCCTGCGAGGAACAATCTGGGTATGGGTCGGCCACTTTTCCTTTCTCCATCATACGCTTCGATCCACGCGCCGGGGTCGCGCAATGAGGTTACACCGTTTTGAAGAAATTGTGCCGGAAGTCCGGCGACGCCATCCAGATGGAAATGCGAGTCGATAAAACCGGGCAACAATGTGAGGCCCCGGGCATTGATAACCTGCGCATTTGCGGGTATTTTAATGTCGGCTGCTTTCCCAACGGCGCTGATGAGCCCGTCTGTTACGATCACGGAGCCATTTATGATCGGCATTCCGCCGGTTCCGTCGATGACGGTGGCGCCGCTTATCGCGATAACCGATTTTTTTAGTGTGATTTCCTTTTGATTGATCTCGGTGATTGGACGCGACTTCCCGTCGGAGCGACCCGAATGTTGTTCACAACCCGCAAAGATTACTGCAAGAGCTACTATACCGAGTGCACCGCTTTTAATGCTGGGGATGATCTGCATATTGTTTCTGAGAACCGGAAATAGTATGAGTTTAGGGATTGGGATACGGATGTTTTCAGTGTGGAGCAATGGCGGGCCAGCGTTTTATCTCAGTTTCCCGGAAACCGTGCTTTTGGCAATTCCCCTATTCCTTTCGTTCAGAAACCGGTAATTCCGGTGATGCGCCAACGATCGGTCCAGCGTTTGAAAAAGGCCCCTGTCTTTTAATGCATACCAATTAACTTTCAATAAATATAAGCTGACATAGGATTTTGGATGGGCAGCGATGAAGCCGGCGGTTGCGTCCCAAAGCTTTTCGCGCTCCGATGCCTGCTGACGGACCCAGTATTGGGCGCTATCGGGCATGCTCCGCTTTTTCGCCTGCGCCTCCGCGAGTACGTATGCGTCCAGGCGGCGGTCGGAAGGGTTTTGTACAAGCGTTTGATAGTCCTGCCATTCCTCATTGCTCTTTGAGTGGCTCACAGCTGATTTTGCAAGATTAGCGGTATCCAGGCGAATCTCCGTGCCGGGGTCAAAGAAAAACGTCAGCGCGCCTTTCTTCTGCGAAACCTGGAATTGATAAAGGTCCGGCAGCATATCCGCATCCATATTCAAATGCGTCGTATCAAACCCGAGCCTGATCGAATGCACCACCGCTGCAAATCCCTTCTCGCACGTCAGCAAAAGGGCCTTCCTGTCATTCCACGCTTTCGGCGCCACGATTTTGATTCTGACAGGCCGCGTCGACACGAACGCAAAGCTCACTAGCACACAGATGATCAGGCGGTTGATACTAATTACCACAGGCAGGGAAGTTGGAAATGATGGTTACAATTTAGTATTTAAATTTGCTTTCACATGCACTATGAAAAATATGAAATAACGCCCGGCGATACCGCCATGGTTTACAAGTTTGTGAGCCAAGGGCCGAAAGGGGATGTGACAAAAGTTGTAATTTATAGCCCGAAAGGCGTAAGTAATGTATTCAACCTCGGATTTGGAGATAAAAATGAACATACCGGGGAGCTGAATGATTGTGTAGTCACCAATAATGGAGACAGCGCAAAAGTGCTGGCGACCGTTGCCGCAACAGTCTATTTTTTTACCAACCTCTTTCCAAACGCATTGATTGTTGCTACGGGCAGTACCCCGGCTAGAACAAGGTTATATAGAGTTGTTATTTCAAACAATTTGGAAACTATTAAGGGTGACTTTGAGGTTTTGGGATTGTTGGATGGTGAATGGGAAGCGTTTTGCAAGAATAGAGACTATCAGGCATTTTTAATCAAAAGAAAAAGCCAATCATAAGATGGAAAAGAAACTTTCAGGCACATTCAAGCCTAAAATTAAAAAAGCGGACAAAAGTCTTGACCATTATCTCGAAACGGAGGCGTTTAAAGAAAAGTTTGACAAGATGAACAAACTAATTGAGACCCACGGCCTCCCGGATTTCGACAAAAAATAACAGCAGCCGACTCCTGCAACCGGATATTCTCCAAGTCCCCAAGAGCCGGCTGCCGAAGTTGAAAAGCCGAAAGCTGTTTTACTTAATCTCCACCTTCACCAACACCGGCTGGTGATCCGACGGGTAGCGTTGCTCTTTCGAATCGGTGAGCACGCCGTATTTCAGTACATCTACATTCTTGCTGACAAAAATATAATCGATACGGGTCTTCATTTCTGCATCAAATTTGAAGCTGTTGAATGTGCCTTCCGGGCCGTAAGGCGCTTGTTTGGTCACATCGTGAGCGTCGTTGAGCACGCCGCCAATGGTTTTGATCTGCTCGGTATCAGGCGTTGAGTTGAAATCGCCGGTCAGGATCGTGGTTGCGTTGCCTGCGATCTCCTTCATTTTCTTCACCATCAAATGCCCCGACTGCCTGCGGGCTTCAACACCCTGATGGTCGAAATGCACGTTGAAGAAGAAGAATTTCTTTTTGGTATTCACATCTTCAAACTGTGCCCATGAGCAAATGCGGTTACAGCATTTCGCGTCCCAGCCCAGGCCGGGTTTGTCGGGTGTTTCGCTGAGCCAGAAATCACCTGATTTGAGGAGTTTGAAACGGTCCTTCTTGTAAAAGATGGCCGAATGCTCGCCACCTTCCTTGCCATCGTCGCGGCCTTTGCCATAGTAGGTGAATTCCGGCAGTTCGGCCACGTCTTTCAGCTGGCCTACCAGTGCTTCCTGTACACCGAAAATGTCGAATTCGTGGAAACGGACTAATCCTTTTACATTCTCCTTCCGGTTGGGCCATGCATTGACGCCGTCGTTCGGGGTGTTGTAGCGCAGGTTGTAAGAACCTACGTTGATAGTAGCGGTTTTCTGGGCAAACGACGCCGTTGAGAGCGAGACGAAGGCCAGTAGGTAAAGGGCAATTTTTTTCATTGGGTATAGAGATGATTGATAACTATAAAACAAAAGACCCCGAAGGGTCTCCTGTTGTGAAGCCAAAAATATACGATTAATGTTAACTCATGATGAATTTGCGCCGTTATTACCAGCCCGGCGTCTGTTTATAGGCGCCGTTGCTACGTGAAATTTCATCGGGATTCATCGGCCAGGCCATATGTTTACCCGGATCGAAGCTGCGGGCCGGCCATATCACCTGGACTTTGTAAGCCGAGTTCGGGTCGGTTTTATTGTCGTGAATGCGGCCGTGGAGCGGCATATTGATCTTGTCGTAGTCGCCCCAGCGTTTCAGGTCGGCGAGGCGGTCGGTCCATTCACAGGCGAGTTCCACGCGGCGTTCGTGTTTAAGGTCGGCCAGGGTCGGTGAGGCGATGGGTGCGAGGCCTACGCGTGCACGGATTTCGTTCAATGGGGCAGCTGCTTCCGCGTTTTTGCCTTGTTTGATCAATGCCTCCGCTTTAAAGAGCAAAATCTCCGCATAGCGCATCAGTGGCAGGTTCAACCGGGTCGAGGGCCCGTCACCGCTCTGGTTGATCATCGTGTTGCTGCCCGCATCCTCGTTGCTTCCATAGCTGTAAGGCTCCATGTATTTGCGGATCTGAAAGCCGGAAAGGCTATTGGTTGAAAAGTAAGACCGCTCTTTTCCAAAATAGGTAAACTTGTCCCCGAATTTCAGGATCGTCACCTCGCGGCGCGGGTCTTTGGCTTCATATTCCTCATAAAGCTCTTCCGTCGGCTGGAAATAGCCCCAGCCGTTGAAAATACCCCATCCTTTGTTTTCCAATGCAACCCCCGGGAAAATGGAGCCGCCCTGGATACCCGAGTTCACCGACCAGATGTATTCGCTCGTCCAGTTGTTGTCGATCGTAAACACAGCCTGATAGTTGGCGGCAGCATTGGCCTTGCCGGTAATGAGCGCACGCCCGCCTTCATTTTTGATCTTGTCGGCCAGCTCGGGGATCGGTGCCCATTTGGAGGCATCGTATTGCGCCCAGTAAGCGTAGACTTTGACCATATAACCCCACGCAGCAGCTTTGTGCGCACGTCCCTGATCGGCGGCGGCGTAAGTCTGGAACAATGGGAGCAGATCTGCCGCCTTCTGCAAATCACTGATAATCTGCGCGTAGTTGTCGGTTACCGAAGGGAGCTGAGGCGGAATGCGTTTGCCGAATTCCGCGTTTTCAGGTCCGTCGAAAGGTACGCCCAGGTCCTTATGTCCCCATGAATAGGCGATCCAGAAATGCGCAAACCCGCGAATGAAATAGGCCTCGCCCAATGCCCGGTTTTTGACCGCATCGGACACGCCGGTGGCGGTAGGGACGCCCTGAATCACCTGGTTGGCCTTGTTCAGCATCCAGTACACATCGTTCCAGCAGTTGGCAATGGAGCCTTCGCGGCCGGTAATGTTGAAGTTTTTGATGTTGTCGCTTTCCGCACGCACGCGGCCGGTCACGATGTCGTCGCTCGCATTCTGCATCCAGAACAGGTTCCGGCCCCAGGTATTTTCATAGCCCATAGGCGCGTACATGGCGGCTACGGCTTTGTTCACATCTTCATCGCTTTTCCAGAAGAATGCGGTGGTAGGGGAGCCGTTGGGTTTGGTATCCACCCAGCTTTCGGTACATGCGGATGCGCTGACGGCCAGTACAATGGCAAGACCCGCGTTTTTAAGTATATTTCTCATCAGTCAAAATCTTTGTTTGGTCGAATGTTGCTGTTAGAATTTAAGCTTCACACCGGCTGAATACACGCGGGCCACAGGATACTGGCCGCCATCGAGGCCCGGCGCGGTGTAGCGGCCGTCGATATATTGGCTGCCGACTTCCGGGTCCATTCCCGAATATTTCGTGAATGTGAGGAGGTTATCCCCGCTCAGGTACACACGCAGGCTGGGTTTACCCGGATTGCTTTTGAATGTATAGCCGATGATCAGGTTTTTCAGACGCAGGTAATTGCCATTTTCAAGATACCAGTCAGAGTTGGTTGAGAAGTTCTTGTTCGGATCGTTCGCCCTGATCTTTGGAATGTCGGAGCCGGTATTCGTTTCCGACCAGGCGTCAAGGATTTTGTCCCAGCGATTATAGCCCTGTTCAGCGCCATTCAATGTCGATTGTTTGAATGCATTGAAAAGTTTGACACCCCCTACACCCTGGAAGAAAATGCTGACGTCAAAATTTTTCCAGTTGGCATTGGCCGTAATACCGTAGGTGATTTTTGGAAATGCATTGCCCATATACACGCGGTCGGAGTCGTCGATCTTGCCGTCGCCGTTCTCGTCGACGAATTTCAGGTCACCTGCTTTTGCAGTTGGCTGGATCCGGTCGCCGGTAGGGCCCACATAAGCCGCAGCAGCCTCGTCTGTTTGGAAAATGCCTGCATTTTTGATCAGCCAGTAAGAGAAGTAGGGCTGGCCGACGGTAGAGCGGAACGGTACGAGAATGCTTCTCCATGCGTCGCCGTGCGTCCATACCGAGGTCGGGTTTTCATCGATGTAATCGACCCGGTTTTTGAGCGTAGCGAAGTTACCACCGATCTCATAGCCAAACTCGCCGATCCGGTCGCGCCAGTTGGCAGCGAATTCAAACCCGGTGTTCCTGATCTTGCCCTGGTTGATAAAAGGGGCGCCGTACCCGTTGGTATTCGTCCATTCGGTGTCCTGCTGCTTGATCAGGTCGTAGGTTAGTTTATTGAAATAATCCGCGGTAATGGTTAGTTTTTCCTTTAACAGGCTGATATCCAAGCCAAAATCAGTTTGCTGCGAAGTTTCCCACGAAAGCTCCGGGTTGAACCTTGAATTGACATACAAACCATTGCTGATAGGCGCCCCGTTACCGATTTGATAGGTATTGTTGGGGGTCAATGCTGGGTAGCCGTAATATCTTCCGATGGAACCGATGTTGCCAATGCGTCCCCAGCTCGCGCGGAGTTTCAAAAGATCAAGCCCTTTTACATTGAAAAATGGCTCCGAACTGACTTTCCAGGCACCTGTGAACCCCGGATAACCTTTGGCACGAAAACCCTCTGCAAGCCTGCCGGCGATATCGTAACGATAACTTGCGGTTAAGAAATAGCGATCGGCCCAGCTGTACGACAAGCGACCTACATAGGAGGCATTGCGGTCTTTCCATTCGTCGTCGCCCGGGCGGTTCTGGTCGAAAATCGAGGCATTTACGAAGAATTGCGCCCAGTCAGCTTCGTTTTCAAAGCCTCTTGCGGCGATGTTGAAATTGCGGTTGCCATTTTCCTGTGCCGTCATCGAAGCCATTGCGCCTACATTGTGGCGGCCGAAAACGCGGGAATAGTTGGCTGTATTTTCCCAGATCCAGTGGTAACCGCGGTTGGTCGAGTAGGATAGGGTGTTCTGGTTATTGGGCTTGCCGGGTTCTGTCCGTTTGGGTTCGAAATTCTTCCAAAGCGAGCTGTTCTGGCGGTAGCTGAAACGGCTGACGAAACTTAATCCCGGTATGATTTCCGAAATGCCAAGCTCGGTAACCGACTGCATATCATTGCTTTTGTTATACGGCCTGTACCGAAGTAACGTCCCCACGGGACTGATAGCGTCGCCATGAATCCCCAGATATTGCGAATCGCGCGGGCCCACGCCGCCGAAGCTGCCATCCTCGTAATAAGGGACGGCCGAGCGCGGCATATAAATGGCCGAGAGGACTGTGCCGCTGTAACCGCTCGTCGTTTCTGTCCCGCGGTTGTCGTTGTTATTGTAAAAAAGCTCCTGGCGGAGTTTGATCTTATCTGTGAACTTGTACATCGCATTGAAGCGGACCGACAAATTCTGTGCGTATGTATTGATGAGTGTACCCTCGTCGCGCTCGTAGCGGCCTTGCAAAAGTGTCGAAAACTTGTCGGTACCTGCATTGAAGCTCAGGTTATGGCGCTGAATGAGGCCGGTGCGGAAGATTTCGTCGACCCAATCGGTGCGGGTAACCTGCGCGTAGGGGTTTTTGGCAGCGTCCCAGCCGTCGAGCGGGGCCAGGCCGGCAGTGGTGTAGGCGAGGTTGGAAACTTTGGCTTCGTCTTCGGCAGTAAGCGACTGCGGCAGTTTCCAGGCTTGTTTCATTCCCATAAAACCGCTGTATTCGATGCTTGGCTTGCCTTGCGCGGCCTGGCGCGTGGTGATAAGGATAACGCCCGCCGAACCGGAGAATGCACCGTAAATTGCCGCCGAAGCCGCGTCTTTCAAAACGGTAATGGATTCGATATCAGCCGGATTGTACGGCGCATTAGGCACACCGTCGACTACGTACAATACGCTCTCGCCCCCGCGCGAGCCTGTTCCGCGAATGGTGATATTGGGCGTCTGATTGGGGTGGCCGCCATTGCTGATCGCCGTTACGCCCGCCACTTTGCCCTGGATCATGCTGCCCACATTGAGTACCGGCCGGTTTTTGATCTGCTCCATATCGGGTACAGTCGAAACAGAGGCCGACAAATCAGCCTTTTTAACCGTTCCATAACCGATTACCACCACTTCCTGCAACGACTTGGTATCTGAAAGCAATGTCACATCCAGCTCCGACTGGTTTCCCACATTCACCTCCTGCGCGAGGTAGCCCACAAAGCTGAAAATAAGTTGGGCATCGCCATTGGGTACTTCTATTTCAAATGTACCGTTCGCTTCGGTGGAGGTACCGCGCTGGGTGCCCTTTACGACCACACTCACACCCGGAAGCGGCTCCTTGGTGTCGGCCGCAATGACTTTTCCGCGAATAATGCGATCGATGACGCTGTCTTCGCTGAATGCATCGAGCAGGCTTGTGTCATTTGTACCCGCAGTTTTGGTTGGCTTCCGGTTCAGGATAATGTATTCTTTGGAAACCGAATAGCGGATATTCAGCGGAGCTAGCAACTGGTCGAGAACGACGGAGAGCCGCTGGTTTTCGGCGGATACGCTCACTTTCTGGTTACGCACGAGCGACGGCACGTACGAGAAGCGTACGCCCGTCGATTTTTCGAGGTTGGTGAGCACCTGGCGCAGGTCCTGGCGCTCGGCTTTCAGAGTTACATTGCGTTGCAGCAGCTCCTGCGCCAGTCCATTACTGGCGAGCGACAGGCTGCTGAACAGCAGGGTCAGTATGAACGGTATGCATGCAATTTTCATCACAGTCACCAGGTACGTTAGTGGTCGACTACTTTTTTTCATAAATTCGAATGGTTTTGATGAATTCTGGACAAAGCCCTCCCGTGCTCCGATTTTGGCGGAACTGTCCTTCTGTTTGAAATGAACCGGGAGAATCAGGCCGGTAATGCTGCAATCATTGCCGGCTTTTTTAATGAATCAGGGTCAAGATTTTGCCATAAAGTGGGAGGGTTGTTTAGGTTGAAAGGAAAACTTGGTTTATTCGCAGCCCTGCCCCGTGATAACGACCTGTCCGTCGGTTACCTGGTAGCTTGCCTCAATGGTAGAGCAGATTATTCCTAACTTATCAAAGAATGGCTCGTCGCGCAACGCTACGCGCACGGAGCAGTTTTCGAGACGTGCCGAGTCGTACAGAATAGGGATTCCGTAGGTTTCCTGCATCAACCTGAATACTTCTCCAACCGGTTGATTATCAAAAGTAAAATCAGGTTTGGTAGCCGGACGGGCTATTGCGACGGGATTTTCGGTAATGCTCCGGGCCATCACGGGCCGGTCTTCCGTAAAGACGATCTGCTGGTTCGGCGTCAGGAGCATTTCGTTGACGGGCTCGTTGCTATGAAGGTCTTTCGCCTGCATTACCGCCACTTTCCCGGTGCGGACGATCACCTCCACGCGCCCGGCAGAAGATTTAATGGTGAAACTCGTTCCCACCACCCGTGTGACGAGGTCATTGGCATACACAAAAAACGGATTTGCCTTGTCTTTCCGGACTTCGAAGAATGCCTCCCCGGAAAGAAATACCTCCCTTTTATGATTCTGAACAAAAACCGGCGCATAGCTGACCGCCGCGCGGGGCATCAGCCGAACCTCGCTGCCATCCGGAAGGCTCACCTTCATCGGTTTTTCGGTTTTGTTTGTTATTTCTTTCAGCGGGACGGGCGAAGCGGAAACGTAGCGCTTATACGTGTAGTCGCTCTTTGACAATATTTTATTCCCGGAAACCATCCAGCCCAGGCCCACCATTACGAGCACTGCAGCGGCGGCATACCACCAGCGGAGCTGCACGAAACCGGTCTTCCGCGCGGGCATTGTCCGCACCGATTCGTTCAATATCCGGTTTACCTCGTGATCGAGCTCTTCGTGCGTGAGGTCGCTGGGCTGTTTCTCCCAGGTAAGGATCAGCTCGGCTGCCTGGTCCATCAGCAGCGCTTTTTCGGGATACTCCGAGCGGAGCTTGGCCCAGAAAAAGTCATTTCGCGGCTGGCCGTTTTTTACCCACACCCTGAAATCGTCGTCAGTAAGGAAATCTTCCAGGTTGTAGTGGTAAAATGGATGCATCAGTTTTGAGAGAATGTGTTCTAAAAGTATAATCCGCCGCGATCATCAGGATCATGGAAGAATGGCGAAAATATTTTAGAAATTTTAGATTAATGCCCTTTTACAAGAAAAATAAGGAGCAGGCCGGCCAGTAAAAGCCACTTTTCGCGGAACATTTTGAGGCTCTCGTACAGGAGGTTAGCGGTTGCCGGGCGCGAAATATTGAGGATTTCGGCAATGCGCTCGTTGGGTAGGTCCTGGTAGAATTTCAAATGGATGATTTCCCGTTGCCGTGGCGTGAGCGACTGGATAATGTGCTGAATGCGGGATAGTTTTTCGGCGGCAAACTCGGTGAGGATTAGCTCGCTTTCAATGGAATTGGCCGTTTCGTGAAAATCTTCGGGAGTGTGTTCGATTTTCAGGAAAACTTCGTGGCGGGCTTCCGGCCGGTTGCTGTTTTTAAAAATGCGGTTGCGGAGGCTGGTGAGCAGGTACGGCTTAATATGGTCTGTTTTGCCAAGCGATTCCCTGCGCTCCCACAAATGCAGGAAAAGGTCGTGGACAATGTCTTTCAAAACATCCCGGTCGCTGACGAAACGCCTGCCGTAGTCGAACAATGGCCGGTAATAGTTGCGCAAAAGTTGCTCGAAGGCAAGCGGGTCGCCCTCTCTGAACTTTTGCCAAAGTACCGAATCCTGTTCCACGAAAAATGGGTTACGTCAAGGGCAAATGTACCATTTTTCTTTGTTGGCAAAAATCCGGTGGGCGCGGCGGCGATTATTTAATGTTCGGTTAATATTTATGTAACCGAATGGCTAAAAAAAAGAACGGCAGCAGATCGGTTGACCTGCTGCCGTTGTCTATTGTCATTTGTTCTTCTTCGGGATCAGAAACTTGCCGACGAGCTCGCCGTCGTCGCGGATCATTTTCAGGTCCAGCTGCTTACGGGTGGCGTGGAGCTTGATGAGCGTCCGTTTCCCTTCCAGCGGTCCGCCCCCGATCACGATCGGCCAGTTATGGTCGGCGTCGGGCTCGTGCGTCATATACCGGTGCGTGTGCCCGGAGATTTGAAGGTCGATCCTGGCCTTATTCAGAACCGGCCCAAACAATGCCCGCCCATGCAAGGTTCCATGCCAGTCGCCCGAATGGTAGGGCGAAATGTGGATCAAAAGCACCCGGAAGTCGGCCTTTTTGAACTCCGGCGATTCGATTTCCTTTTCCAGCCATTTTTTCTGCACTTCACGGTAGCGGTCAAATGCAGATAGCCCGCCGTACTCGACGCTGTCGTCGGTCTTGTCCTCGCCCGAGTCCAGCACTATAAAATGCACCGGTCCGCGGGTGAACGAGAAATAGTATTTGTTGTCGGGATAGGCATAATACTCGGGAATGTGCCGCGAGAAGCTGCCCCGGCATTCGTGGTTACCCTGGGTGAGCAGGAACGGGAATTCTGTTGCGAAAATGTCGACCGACGGTTTGATCAGGTGGTCGACCATTTGCTGCTCCTCGGTTACCCAGTCGAAACAATCGCCGTTGAATACGACAAAATCGTAATCCTTGGTATTACCCGTGTAGCCGTGGCGGTACAAAAGCTGCGGGATGATCTGCGGGCGGTCGTGGATGTCATTGAAGATCACCATTTTGAACTCGTCCTCATGCTGTCCCCAGGTTTTGAAACCGTACAGCGGACTGGCGATCGTTTCGCCGAATTCCACTTTCGAACCTTTATAACCCAGCACTTCCGTGGAAACGATTTTGTACTTATGCTCCGTACCGGGTGTCAGGTTGGTTAATGTGATCTTGTTAATGCGGTTGTTTGCCTCGATCAACCCATTGTTGTAGCCAAACTCGCGCTTGCTCGTGTAAGTACCCGCGCCGTACTCGACCCAGCTGAAACAGTTTTTATGGGTGATCCACATGATTGTGACCTCATTGGAGCCCATATTCTGCAAATAGGGGCCGGCCACGAAATGGTTTTTTTCTTCTACGGGTGCTTCTGCTGCGTTCACAACCTGCGAACTCGCGAAAGGCAACAAACTCAGCGCCCCGATCTGAGACATTTTTTCTAAAAACGACCTTCTGTCTGAAAGCATAAAAATTAAGGGTTAGGAACAGTCGGATAATGCATTATTCCCAGTTAGGGTTTTGCGTCAGGTTGGTATTCAAGAGGCGCTCCTGTTTGGCAATCGGGTAAAGGTAGTCCCGGTTTTCGACGAACTTCTTCGTAATATGGCCATTGATGACCATGTTGCCGCCCTTCGTACCGTTTTCAAGCAGGATCTCGCTGCCGAGTTTCAGGAGCTGTGCGCCCTTGATATCGGGTTTGGTGCCTTCGTAAATCACCAGGTCGACCGTTCCGCTGTGATCGAGATCATATTGGCCGGGGCCGGGGAAGTACATGCCTTTGTATTGTTTCGTCAGGATCTGGCCTTCTTTCCAACGGACGATGTCATCCCAGCGGAAGTAATTTTCCATGACCAGCTCGATGCGGCGCTCGCGGCGGATTTCCAGGATGACGCCCAGGTTTTTGCCGGTGATCTGCGTGTACTGTTCTGCCTGATACGGGTCGGGTTTGGCGTTGGCTTGCGCCATATCGATATTCACCATTCCTACGCGGTCGCGGATAAGTTTAATGGAAATATCGAGGTCGGCCTGGGTTAATGTGCCTTTTTCGGCCTTGGCTTCGGCATAGTTCAGTAGCACCTCGGCGTAACGGAAGATCGGCATGTCGGTAATATCCTTATTAAAAGTATCCCATTTCGGTGTCGACACGAACTTGATCAGCTGATAGCCGGTCACGGTAGCCCCGAATTCCGGTACGAGCTTCGCAATTTCTCCGATCCGGGTATAGCCAGGCGTACGGATGGTCTGTGCAAGGCGAGGGTCGCGGTTTTGCACCTCTTCAAAAAACTGCATGGTTTCGTAACCCTTCTTATCGGTGAAACGGGACCCGTCGGCCATGAGGTAGCTGTTTACAAGCTTCTTTTCCAGTCCCGGGCGGCCGTAGGATGCAGTCATGGTGTAATAATTAAGGTTGTGATAAACCTGCAGTTCATCGCTGAAATCCCGCGCCAGGATCACCTCGTCGGCAATGGCGTTATCGGCAGA
>CBIHPQ010000050.1:0-22275 GCA_966211825.1 uncultured Dyadobacter sp.
GGAATAGTCGAACCGTGGCTTTCCCGAAACACCTTTTTTGGTAGTAATCAAAATAACACCATTGGAAGCACGTGCACCGTAAAGCGCTGCTGCCGGACCGCCTTTCAAAACGCTGATCGACTCGATATCGTCGGGGTTGATACCGCCGATACCGTCACCGCGGTCGGTGTTGTTACCGTTACCATCGGAAGCATTGCCGCCACCGGGAACGCTGTTGTCCATCGGCATACCGTTGATCACATACAAAGGCTGGTTATTACCGCTCAATGAGCCGTTACCGCGGATGATAATGCGGCTGGAACCACCGGGGCCGGTCGACATACCAGTCGCGTTAACCCCTGCAATTTTACCGGTCAATGCATTCGCCACGTTGTTTTCACGCGCTTGTGTGAACTCGCTTCCTTTCACTTCCGTCACGGCATAGGCCAGTGCCTTTTTCTCTTTGGAAATACCCAAAGCCGTTACAACTACTTCGTTCAAAGCCTTTGCTTCGGGGGCGAGCTGCACATCTACGCTGGTTTGGCTGCCTACGGTAACTTCCTGCGTGGTATAACCTACAAAGCTGAAAACCAGTACGGCGGTCGAAACTTCGCCGTCGGGGATGTCCAGAAAAAATTTGCCTTCCGCATCGGAGGATGTACCTCTTTGCGTGCCTTTCACGAGTACGCTCACACCGGGCAGACCTGCGCCAGTTTCATCTTTGACACTTCCCGTTACATTGCGTTTGGGAGCGTTTTTGATTGCGTTCTCTTCAACAGGTGCCTGTTCGCGGCGCAGGATAATACGGTCCTGTACCACTTCGTAAGTAACTTTATAAGGGGTCAGAATTTTGTTGAGGACTTCGGATAAAGATTCGTCCTGAAATTTATAGGATGCTTTCTGATTGTTGAATATCTGAGGGTTGTACATGAACTTAACCTTCGTCACATTCTCGATCTTCTCCAATGCCTTGTCGATTTCGGAATTGGCTAAACGCAAAGTCACTTTTTGTTCTAACACGCGTTGTCCACGCACATCGTTCGCATGGACGAAAGTGCTGAACGCGATGGAGAGCAGGGCTTGATACAGAGTAATGCGCATGATTTTCTGTAAAGCATGGTGAAATTGTACTCTTTTTGACATAATTTTGATTTTTGTCGGGTTAAAATTCGGCATAATAGTTCCCACAGCAGCTTCATTCAGATGCTGTTAAGCGTACACAAGCATGGGGATTGATCGGGTCGATGGTGTTGCAGCATCATCGGCCTTTTTGGATAGTAATCAGTAGTGTTTTCTGGTCATAGGCACAGGCGAATTTGTCATAAAGTATTGAGAGAAAGGTATTTTCATTAACATCCTTTGCTGTTGATGATGATGCTGGCATCCAGCTGCTCATACTGCGCGCCAATTGTTTTGCATATCAGGTTGATTTTCTCGAACAGCGGCTCATCGGAGAGCGAAGCGGTGAGGTAGCAGTTCTGCATTACCTCTGCGTCGAACACGATCTTTACACCATATGATTTTTCCAGCGCGGCAAACACTTCCGTGATGGGCGTTCCCTTGAATTCAAATGACTGTCTTTGTATCGGTAATTCCAGCAGTTTGGGATCCGGAATGAGGCTTCTTGTTAATCGTAACTCGTTGGGAGCGAATGTGATCTGCTGGTTTGGTGTGAGTACCATCCCACCGAGCTTATCGTCCGCATGCTGGCTTGCAATGGCCTCTTTGGTCATCGGGAAAACCGACACTTTACCAGTTTTTACCACCACTTTCACCTCCTGATCGTCAAACGCGCTCACTTTAAAGCTCGTACCTAACACCTTCGTCGCCAGCGTATGGGCATACACGTAGAAAGGTTTGTCGGGATTTTTCGCTACTTCAAAGAATGCTTCACCTTTCAAAAACACCTCGCGCTTGCGGCCTTCGAACCGGCGGGGGTAGGTAATGCGGCTGTCGGGCTGCAACAGCACCGAACTGCCATCTTCAAGGATCACCAGTTTGGCCTCAGTACCCTTGTTCACCTCCTCGATCAGCGGCTCCTTGATCTGGCTCAGGATCACCTTGTACTGGTCCGATTGCTGCCGTGAGAGCGTCTGCTTGTTATACCACCATCCCGCAAACATCAGGATCAGCACAGACGCTGCCATATGGTACCAATTCGGCCTGAAACGCAGCCAAACCGACGATTTTTTCGCATTATTCTCACCGATGGCATGGGAGAGCCGGTAAATTTCATTAGCTACTTCTTCATCTGAAATATGGTCGAATGCCGCTTCCGTCGACGTCAGAAAATTCCTGGCGCGATCGACGAGTTCCTGCTTGTCCGGGTTATATTCAAGCCATTCGGTCCACACGGCTTCGTCGGCAGGGTTGTCGAGCAACACCCAGCGTCTGAAAGATGGATCGGCGGCCAGTTCCTCCGGAAGAAAATTGCGGTAATGGAGCATATAAGGCAAATAATAGTATGGCTAATTTTAATAAGGATGCGAGAACATTGGGTCAATACTCCCTTTTCGGGAAATATTTTTCGGGAAAATTTTCTTAGGGCAAATAAAGGCTGAAAAACCACCGTCACCGCCAGCCGCTAACCGATTGCATGCTGAAAGCTGCCTGTGGTACATTTGCGTGATTTTTTAAGTATCAAGTAATTGATGTTTTAAATATCATTTTGTAGTTTTATAAGACAAATCGAAGGGGTTTTTGGAAAATTATTTGGTTAAATTGCATAGGGAACTGATATGAAATACACTATGGCTCCGGACTATCAACGAGCGAAAGGGGAGGCTATTCGGCTGCTGCAAAAGTTTGGCCTGGAAAAGCCGCCCGTCAACCCAATGGATATCGCGCAGCATCTTGGCGTGAGGGTTTCTTTTGTCGAATTTGAAAAGAAGCTCAACAATATATCCGGGTTTTACGATTTTGAGGAGGATACCATCTTTGTCAATATGGAAGAATATCCTTTGCGGCAGACTTTTACAATCGCGCACGAGCTTGGTCACAGGATACTGCACGCTGAATGGGCGAAGTCGTCGGATTACAAGGTGCTGATGAGAGAGGACGCTGGCGTGGTTGATCCCAAGGAAGCGGAAGCCAACACTTTTGCTGCCAATTTGCTGGTCCCGCGGTTTATGCTTGATAGGTATTGGGAGGGGCTGCCTACTACCCAGCTTTCGGAACTGTTTGCAGTATCGGTTCCTGTAATCAAAAACCGCATTTCTTTTGAGTATGGAGCCTAGCAGGGTTCAGGCGAAGCGCGGTATAGTAAAGAAAGACCAGACAGACACTCCGTTCGTTGAAAAGCAGTTTGCCGGCCACCAAATGGAGCTCGAAATTACAAAAGAGCATAACCGCCACGAGAAGGACATGCGGAATGCAGAACTTGGATTTTTAGGAAGGTTTTTCGGGGATGGTCGAAACACCCAAACTTTTGTCGCACTGATAGCAGTCTTTTCGGGAGTGTCAATATTTGCTATTTGTCTTTTTGCAGCCTATCGTAAGCCGACCGATGCGCAATTCTGGTCTGATGCCGGCTTGAAAGCGTTGGCATTTGCCGGCACTTCCCTGGGCTATATTTTTGGCAGAGGCGCGGTTGGCAACAGAAAGTAGTAAAGGCACGATGAATTATATTTGTTAATAGCTCACCACACGTTATTGAGCTTTTCTTTCAGGATTGGATGCAGTTTTCGAAACTAATAATTCACAGCTCCATTAGAGATACTGCTTGAAAAACTTGATTTTTCGCAATTGCACAGCTAGCACCCAACTGGCTGTGAGTGATGCGAGAAATGCCAACAGGAACTTGACGAACGCGGGAATGGGCGCATCCATCAGGAAGTACTGCGTCCAGATCACAAACGGATAATGCAACAGATAAATCAGGTAGGCGTGTTCAGATAATGAATTCCATACAGCGCTGGTTCTTCCGGTCAATGCGCGGAAGGTAGCCATGAATGCTATACTGCTGAATGTGCAGGATGCCGTGTAAATGGAAAAGTAAATGAGGTAGCCGGTGAATTCGGGTAACGTACCTTCTTTGACGAGTGCGGTCAGGTACGGAGCAGAGATTGTGAGTAACGTATATGTGCCTACGCACAGAGCGAGCCATAGCAGCCAGTGGCGGACGAGCGGGGAGGAGAGTCCGAAAAGTCCCTCATTGAAGTTCCTCGTTCCCAGCCATGTGCCGAGCAGGAAGTAGCCGAAATATAATGCAACACGACTGACCTGAAAATCAAATGGTCCGAAGCCGGTCCATTTGCCCGGGCCAAGCCAGAATGCAAAGGTAACGTATAACACAAATGTGAGCAGAAACCAGCGCAGGGGTGCGAGGCGGGGATCGACCGTCCGGGTGACCCGTGCATGCTCCTGAACGTGTGAAGGAGCCTGGGTGCGCACGAGGTATTGTTTGATCAGATATATGAATGCAAATGCGAGGTTGAATACAAACAGCACCCAAATGAACCAGGGTGGGCCGACGGGCCATTGTTCGACGGCGAAGAAGTCGATTATGTAATCGCGGATGCTGCCATTGCCATGCGCAATGAGATAGGCCGGGTAATGTGCAATAAGGTTGATCACCGTTCCGATCAGAAGAAAGGGGATGAATAGTCTGAAAAACCTGTCACGGATAAACGCGGCAGTTCCTTTTCTTTGAATACTCTTGACCACAAATAATCCTGCGATCAGGAACATCAGGGACATGAAGAACACGTCATTGAAGTTTTCGAAAATGTCCAGACCTACCCAGCGTTGCGGATCGACGATCGGGTGGGTGGAGCGAATGTATGCGACCTTGTCAAAGCTTGCGAAAGTGGTGTAAGCGAGGGAAGAATGGTGCGCTACCACCAGGACGGTCAGAAACGAACGAAGGTAATCGACCCAGAGGGTTCGGCTGGCGGTTTGATCCATAAATGATGATTAATTATCGGAAGGATGCGCTTGGTAAACCGCCGGTTGCACAATGTAGTGCATTTGCCTGAAAATAAATTTGAAAAGGAGTGTGCTGACTTCTAGAATTGAAGTGCGAAGCAGATTAACAGCAGATTGCTGATGGGGTGAATGTGTTGTTTGAGCGAAGTGATCGCTTTGAAAAGGAGGTTGGCGACCGATTGCCTGTTAACCTGCATCAGATCGGCGATCTGCTCGTTGTCCATGCCTTCGAAGTATTTGAGGAAGACGGCTTCTTTCTGGCGACGGGGCAGTTCTTCAATGGCGCAGCGAACTTTGACCTGATTCTCACTCAGCAACTCCTTTCGCTCAATTTCGGTTTCTACCGTCTGGTAGTCGGAGAGCTGGCTGGCTTCGTCGATGTCGAGGAGCGGGTGCGAGCCAGTGCTGCGGCGAAACTCCTGCATGAGCTGGTTGCGCAATGCACGCAAGAAATAAATGGTGACGAACTGAATCTGGATGTTCTGGCGCTTTTCCCAAATGTGGATCATCAGGTCCTGGATCGCGTCTTTGATGAACTCCCGGTCGGACGTGAAATTGCAGGCGTAGTTGAAAAGCGTGCGGTACTGCTTATCGGCCAGCTGGCAAAACGCCAGACTGTCCCCGGCCTGGCTTTGGTGCCAGAGATTTAAAAGAACTTCATTCTCCTCAGCGATACGTTGTTTCTTGTTCAAATCTTATCGGGTCAGTTAAACAAATTAACTGTTAAATCACGTGAATCTAAAATATAAGTCCGACTTTATTTTTAGTGAGCGAATTTAATCCTGGCTAATTGTATTATTCCGAAATAAAAATTTGGTAAAAGTGGAGTAAGTGGATAGAAAGACGAGATTGGTTACTTGGGAAGTAGGAGGAAAGAGGGAATCAGGGAGGAGGAAAATGGGAAAGAGAGGAAGAAGAGTTCATCTTCCCCTTCCTCTCAAGTTCCCTTCTACCTAAACATAAGCAATGCAGTCGATCTCAACGAGGGAGTCGCCTGGTACGCCGCCGTAGACAGCTACGGTTGTGCGGCATGGTGGTTTGCTGCCGAAACGGCCTTTATAGGCTTCATTCATCGCCTTGTAGTCGTTTAGGTCGTGCAGGAACACGGAGCATTTCAGGACTTTTTCCATAGAAGAACCTGCTTTGATCAGTTCTTTTTCGAGTTCGTCGAGCACGTGTTTGGTGTGGGCGGTAATGTCGCCGTCGAAGTGGGCGCCTTTACCTGCTACGAAAACAAGGTTGTTGAATTTGGTATGGCCGGAAAAAAGAGGAACATCCTGGTACATTTCTACGTCACCTACTTCTTTTTGAGGTGCAGCTGGTTCCGCTTGTACCTTCGATGCAACGCCAATGCCGGCGATGCCCGCGACGGAAGCAAAAAGTTTTTTAATGAGAGATCGTCTTTCGGATTTCATAACAGATTGATTAAGATTATATGTAGAATGAGATATAATTACGAGGTTTTCTTTTTAGCTTTTTTCGCCAGTTTGTCATTAGCAGGCAATGTAATTTTCCAAAGGCTTCCTCCGGCTTTGTTACCACCTTGTTTGCCGCCATATTCGATGACATACAGCGTGTTACCGATCAGTAGCGCATCGGTGGGAGCAGTGAAGTTGTTGATAATGCTCGTGGTTTTGGTTTTGTAATTGTCGGTTTTCTTATCGTAGGTCATATCCAGGTGCAGCAGGTCTTTGCCATACCTGCGCAGTGGATTGGGGTTGACCACGCCATTGCGCGGCCCGCCCGTGTAGCGGATCACGAAGCCGTCGCCGGTGAATTCTTTGCCCAACGCATTGTGGGTGTCGAAGAAAAGGCCCAGCGGGGAAGAGTGCGCATTGAATGTGCCCACAGTAGCACCCGTGGTGTCGCCGTCCATGACCACACCCGTTTTACGGTCGCGGTACTCGTTGGCATCCGGGCCCAGGTTCTGCACGGAAGGGGAAAATTTCACACCGGCCGGTCTTTTTGGGAAATCCGGGTCGTTGTGGAAATATTTCATGAGGAATGCAAATGCGAATTTACTCAGGAAAGGATCTTTTTCGGGATCGGGCTGGAAATCGGGGAACTGCTGGGGGTTATCGATGCCGCCCATTACCCAGGGAAAACCGTAATGATGGCCTTTGCGCACCCAGAACATGTCCTCGGGATGGTCGTAGTCGCCGGAGTTAGACACGGCAAACAGGTTGCCTTTCGCATCGAAGGCCATATCGTAGGCATTACGAATGCCTTCCGCGAAAATGTAGCCGTCGGCTTTCAGCTTGGGAACATCCGTTGAAAGCAACAGGTCTTTGGAGTTGATCGGAAAGCGGAAAATGTTAGCTGTAAGTGCATTGTCGCGGGCATTGGGGTACTCGCCGCCGTTGTCCTGCACCTCGCCGTGGTCGGTGCGGGCGCCGGTGTTGACGTAAATGTATTTGCCATCCGGGCTGATTTCCAGCGCATTCCAGCCGTGGTCGAAAGTGGTTTTATTGGCACCGTATTCGACGGTGTTGAACACAACGGTCATTTCCGGCTTGTCGACGCCCTGCTTCATTTCGTAGCGGACCATCCGGCCTTTGTTGCCTTTGTTGTTGTTCACGCTCACGTTGCCCGCGAGGAATAGCGTATTGCCATGAAATGCAGCACCCTGCAAGCGGGGAATGCCGTGGTCTTCCACGGATAGCAGTTTCTTGCTTACCGGTTTCCCGTCTTCGACAACGATTTTGACCACATCACCAAAAAAAGTGGTGTAGTACATTTCGCCGGTAACCGGGTGCTGGATGAGGCGGACCGCTTCCGGTTCGACCTTCATGTACTCCTCAATGGTAATGTCGTCGCGAAGTGCTTTTGGGACGGACGTGCTGACCTCCCGTTGTTGTCCGAAAACATGGAACGTCATGCCCAATGCGAGCGCCGACGTGAGTCCGGACTTGATAATGCGGCTGTAATCTAACATAGTGTTTAAGGGGTCTAGGATATTTCAAAGGGTATTATTCGGTTTTGCCCAGGTGCCGGATGTACGCTACGAGCTGCCAGCGCTGCTCGGCTGTGAACACATCCTGGAACGGCGGCATATTGCCCCGGCCATTCGACATTTTCCAGAACAGTGAGCCGTCGCTTTGCGCTTTCACGAGCGTGTCATGAAAGTTAGCTGGTTTCTGGCCCAAAGCGCCTCCTGCGGCGCCGTCGCCATAGCCGGTTTCTCCGTGGCAGGAAGAGCAGTACAAGGTAAAAAGCTCTTCGCCTTGCGCGAGCGTCAATGGTTCCTCGTGGAAAGGGCTTTTAAGCGTATCGGCCCAGGCCGGTGCTTTCCACGGATCCTGGGTATGAGGGTTAAATGTATTCTTTTCGGAAGAAAACCCTGCGAGGCCAATTCCGGAAAGGATGATGAAGCTTGCGGCTAAAATATTGTTTTTCAACATGAATATACAGAAATGGTGAATTAGTTACTTTGCCATTCTTCCTCCAACCCCTCTAAAGGAACACTCAATTGCCGGAGAGTAATATCCGCTTAAACGGGGTTGGAAGATGAATGGCGCAATATCCTGCTATTTGAGCGAGGCCCGTACCCTGGCTACTTCTTCGGTAGTTACCGGGCCCGCATTGTTTCCGAAGTTGCTTCTGATGTGGGTCAACACCTCCGAAATTTCTTCGTCCTTTAAAAAGCTGTGCTGCGGCATCACATTGTTGTACGATTGTCCTTTTACCTCAATGGGGCCTTCCAGTCCATTGAGCAACACTTTGATCAGCCGCTCCTTGTCTCCGGTTACCCATTCGGCCCCTGCGAGTGGCGGGAAACGTTGGGAGTCGCCCATACCATTGCGCTGGTGGCAGGCGGTGCAATACACGCTGTACACCTTACCGCCGGCTACGGGTTTGTCTTTGTCGAGGTTGTCGTTCACGAAATCGGGCGTGCGGATATGCGACATCGTTTTGCGCTGCTCCATTTTCGCCATCGCCGCTTTGGCAAATTTTTTCTTATTGCCTTTGTAGGTTACCTTCCAGATCTTGCCTTTTTCAGTTTCGGCAATGTAAATTGAGCCATCCGGGCCCATAGCAATACCCATCGGGCGGTATACCGCGTCGCTCACGTTTACAACCGGATCAAGACCTGCGAAACCATCTGCAAAAACCTCGTACTCGCCGGCAACCTGTCCATTTTTAAAAGGTACAAACCCAATGAAATAGCTTGATTGCGGGTAAGGCGCGCGGTTAGTAGAGCCGTGAAATGCAATGAACGACCCGTTCTTATAATGCTCCGGAAACTGGTTGCCCTGGTAAAAAAGAATGTCATTCGGCGCCCAGTGGCCTGGAAAACCGATCATCGGTTTTTCGTACTGGTCGCATTGGCCTACAATTTTACCATCACCACCATATTCCGGGTTGAGTACTTTTTTAGACTGCATCTGGTCCCAATAGCAATAGGGCCAGCCGGCGTGTGTACCTTCTTTAATCCTCAAAAACTCCTCGGACGGCAGCATTGCGCTTTGCCAGCCGTTGTAGAGCTGCGGCCAGAGACGCAAAAGGTCGTCGCGGCCGTGTTGGACGGCGTACAGGTTGTTATCCGCGAAATTCCAGTCCAAGGCCACTACACTGCGCAGACCGGTGGCAAATTTGGTACCGTCTTTTTGCAATTGGCCAACCTTGTTCGCGTCGAATTTCCATATGCCGCCGTGGTCTTCCAGGATAGGGCACGGGTCCATTCCCTTGGAGCCGGGTGTACGGTTTTGTTCCTGGCAGGCATTGGAATTTGCCCCGAACGGAACGTACATAAATCCCTTGTCGTCGAATGTAATGGGCTTTGCGATGTGCTCGTGCATACCGTGCGGGTGGTCATCGGTGAGGATCACTTCTTCGGGACTGTCCGGAACGAGTTGGCCGGGCGTCAGCTTGTAGCGGTATACCACCAGCTCGGAGCTGAAATAAAGATAGCCCTTGTAAATGCGCATGGCAGTACCATAAGCGCGTTCCTTGGCAGCGCCGCCGAAACGCTTGATAATGTCGGCACGCCCATCCTTGTTGGTATCGCGCAGTGCGATCACCGATTCACCCTTGTCGGCAAAGCGGGCTTTTACATAAATGTCGCCATTGTCATTCACCGCGATATGCCGCGCGCGGCCCGGGAGACTGTCGACCACGACGGTAGCCTCAAACCCGTCCGGTAAAAACAAACCACCATTTTTGGTGTTAACAACGGGTAAATCCTGGTCCGAATGCTGCGTAAATCCCAATGCAAGCAGCACCAGAAGCGAAGCAGACCATTTAAAGCGTTTTTTTAACATAGGTGTTTAAGAGGGGTTCAGGTGATTGAGACGGCGCATGGTCTATGGTCGACCATGGACCATGACTACGTTATTTAGTCAAATATATGGGTGCGGTAATTCCGTTCAGGTCGTAAACGATCTTTCCGCCCATGACAGTTACTTCACATTCCAGTTTTTCTTTGCCTTCTACTTTGTAGCCGGTTTTGTCGTAAAAACCGAAGTTGCCTTTCCGCATGGAGAATACGGCTACGTCGGCAATGGCGCCTTCGGAAATGTGGCCGAGCTGCTCTCGGTGGATTACCTTCGCGGGCTCCCAGGTGCTGGCCCTGATGACGGACGGCAGGTCCATACCCATATTATAGAATTTCGACATAATGCTGAGCATATCCTTCATAGAGCCGTTCATGCTGCCGGTGTGAAGGTCGGTGCTGATGGTGTTGGGGTAAAAACCGGCTTTCATGGCGGGAATCGCCTGCGAATAGTTGAAGCTCGCACCGCCATAACCGACGTCGAACACAATGCCTTTCTTACGCGCTTCGAGCGCAAATGGCTTCACTTTCTGCGTGGCTTCGTCCACGATGGTTTCTCTTACATTACCTTCGAGCAATGTGTAGGCGTGTGTATAAATGTCGCCCGGGCGAAGGTGCTTCATAAACAGCTCTTCGAGCGGTAGGGGAGGTGTGCTGCCACCAAAGTCGATCATAACCGGCATATTCGCCAATTTTCCCGCTTTCACGGCATTATCGACCGGTTTCCAATCCTTGCCCATGAAGTGCGCTACCTTGAAACCGACGACGTCGTTGCGGTTTTGAATGGCGACGCCCGCAGCCAGGGTCGGGTCCATATCGGCGGTATCCTGTTCCCAGTTTCCGCCGCGCATGCCCTGGCCTACAATGTTAAGCAAAGAGAGCACGCGGGTTTTGGAATTGAAAATCACATTTTTCTTAAATTCTGAAAACGAATCCCAGCCGGCACCGCCCGCGTCGACGATGGTCGTCACGCCTACGCGGAAGGTGAAGCCGTCGGGTGGTAACGCCACCAAACCATTACTGAGGTAATGGTTTGGCTCGGTACCGAAAAACACGTGTCCATGGATATCGATCAATCCGGGTGTGACATACATCCCTTTGGCATCCACCACCTGGCGGGCCTCCTTCGGATCGATATCTTTCGCCACTTTTTTGATCTTCCCTTCGAAAATACCGACGTCCATTACCTGGTTGATATTGTTCTTCGGGTCGATCACCGTGCCGCCTTTGATCAGTATGCTGTACGTCTGCGCATGGGCAACCACGCCGAGCAGACATGCCAGAAAAATGATAAGGATAGACCTGTGTTGCATTTTACTTCTTGAAAAGGTTTGGGTTTAGGAAGAGTTAAATGGTACTGTACATATTTAAACAACTGCTTTTGACAGTTCTTCTTTCAGTCTGGATGCTACGATTTTCTCCTCGCCCGCTTTGAGCATCCAGGTTGTAATGGTCAGCGAATTGTTTTCTGCCGGCATTACTTCAATTGAGGGATTGCCTTTGCGCAGGCTTTCCTGCAAGGTTTTTACAGGCAAGCTGATCTTGCTGGCATCCCATGAGACTCTCAATGTGGGGGTATGGTTACCGAGTTCGGGAACCGTTACTTCCGTCGTCACGCCCTTCACACTTTTTACGGCATTCTCAATGGTTGCTACGCGGTCCTCCCACACTTTCCATTCTTTTTTATGATCCATTTTTACGAAGTTGTCCAGCGCGACATACATGCCGAGGATCTCTTCTTTGTTCACTTTCATACCGCGACCGATCGTCGATCCACGTGGCGGCATGCTGAGGCGTGCGGCGTCGATATATTGCTTTTTGCCCATAAGGATACCCGCGCTTTGCGGTCCGCGCATGGCCTTCCCGCCCGATACGCACACGATGTCGAAGCCCAGGTCGTTGAACCGCCAGAGGTTTTCAACCGGCGGCACGTCGGCAGCCATGTCGATCATCGTCGGAATGCCGTTCTTTTTGGCGATTTCGATCCATTGTTCATGCATGATCTGCCCTTTGTCGGATTGAATATGCAGGAACCACATCAATGCGGTTTTCTCATTGATCGCCTTCTGCAAATCTTCCACCGTTTCAACCTGGACGATCTTACAGCCGGTATTGGTCAACGCGTGCGAATAGCCGATGTTATGGCCTTTCTGAATGATCACTTCCGATTTCATACCGGTGCCTTCCAAATGGGGAAGTGCCTCCACTTTCTTCTGGTCCATGCCTGTGAGCACGCCCGCGAGACCGAGTGTGAGCGCGGAGAAGCAGCCAGCCGTAACAACGGCCGATTCGGCATGGGTAATCGCGGCGATTTTCTCGCCTACTTTGGTCTGGACTTCATCGAGCATCATAAACTCCTTAGCTGCACCCTGGATGGTCGCGACCACGTCGTCCTGCATGAGCGAGCCAGTCATCATCGTGTAGGTTCCTGCGGCATTGATAAAGGTGCGGATGCCCAATTCTTTGGCCAGGTTGCGGACGGGTGCTTTGGCGATCAGGCCGGCAGCTTCGGCGGTGCCGTTGCCCAAAAATCCGCCCAGGAGGGGAACTGTGGACAGATGCTTGATTAAATCTCTGCGGTTTATCATATTGGATAAGGGCTGAATAGATTGGTTAAAGGCTTACAAAACGGTTTAGACAGTATGCAGAGGAAAGATGCGTTTTAGGAGTGCCGATACTCTGTTTTGTAGGTTTATTTTTTTTATAATTAAAAAATTTAAAAATAAACTTTGGTCAATACTGGTTTTGATACCTTTTTATTCCGATTGACTGATTTTTGAAAGTGCCCTCCGGAATAATTTACCGGAAGGCACTTTGGGTCCATCAGAATATGACTAGTTCTTATCCCACCAGAGTGGTGTAGCTGCATTGTCGGCCCCTCCGAGAAGTTTCACCGCTGCGTCCACTGCCGCGCCATTGTTTTGTTTCTCCTGCAAGAGGAATGGGATCCGCCTTACGATCGCTGTGGTAGGAACGTCGGTATTCACCGAGTTGACCACCGGGTACAGTTTCGGAAGCCTTGTACGGCGGAATTCCGCCCATGCTTCGATACCGTCCGGGTAGAGGGCGAGCCATTTCTGGGTAGCGATCTGCTCTCTCTGGATAGCTTCCGTTGCACCCCATTTTACAGGAATGTTGGAAAGCGCGGCAGATTGCTGCTGGTCGCCCGGCGCCACCGGTGTTTTGGTACTGTTAATATAAGTGGTCACCGCTGCTCCGCTAATGCCCCAGCCTTCCATCGAAGCCTGGATACCTTTTTCATAAAATGACTGTGCGGTTCCGCTGCCCACATTCCAGCCATTCAATGCCGCTTCTGCGAGCAGGAAATAGGCTTCGGCTGTATGCATTACATCTTGCTTAACAGCCAGCTGGCGATCCCAGGCCGAGCCACCACCCGTATTACGGATCCAGCGCTCTCCGATATTGGAATTGTTGTCGTTGCTATTCGCCACCACAGCCAGTTCGGTAGGGCCAAGACCATTACGCAGACCTTCGTAAGATTTGGTAAGGAATGCTGGCTGAAAATAAATGCCGATGCGGGGATCCTCATAACCTTTCAGTACCGATTCCATCGCCGCGCTCATCCGGAACTCGCCCCATCCGGAGATGGTCGCCAGGCCATTGTTGTCGCCGCCGAGCAAACTTTTCGCCATGTAGGCATTGTCCGCAACGTCGGTAAGCAGGCCACCGGCAATCGCTGCTTCGGCTTCTGTCTTGGCTTTGGCAGGATTTACTTTCGAGATACGAAGCGCCAGGCGCAGGCGCAGCGTGTTGGCGAATTTGATCCATTTATTCACATCACCACCATAAATGATGTCGTAGGTACCGTAAGGCTTGTCGGTCGTCTTGCCTTTCAGCAACGCGGTCGCCTCGGTCAGGCGTTTAAAGAAGTCATTGTAAATCTCCTCCTGAGAGTCATACTTGATCGGCGTCGTCAGCTTGCCGACTTCCGAGTAGGGGATCGGACCGTAGTAATCGGTTACCCTGTGGAATGCGAACACCCACCAGATATTGGCCAATGCATACTGAGAAGTGGATTTGTCGAGCTTCTCGAACAGGATTTGCAGCTGCGGTGCAACCTGGGTATAAACCGGGTTCCAGTGGTTGTCGATCCAGGTCGGGTGCATGAAGTAGCGGTCCGACTGGAAATTAGGCGTGGTAGTGGCGAAATATTGGGCATACAAATCCGCAAACAGGTTTTGGGCCGTTTGGTATGTTCCTGCCGCGTATGACGACTGCTGCTGCGCACGCGAGAACACGTAAGGCAATTCGGCGTCGGTAATGCCGGTGAGGGCCGTGCGACTGGTGTTCAATTCATCGAAATCACCCGTACAGCCTGCCACGACCAATGCCGAGCCGGTGAGTACACCCAATGTGGTTGCTCTGATATATTTATTCAATGCTAATTTCATGTTACAGTATTTTAAGAGGCTGTTTAATTAGAATCCAACTTTCAAATTCAAACCAACAGTACGTGTTGAAGGGAGGGCTCCATATTCTGATCCCTGGAAGTTACCTGCACCCAGGTTTACGTCCGGATCGAATGGAAGTTTGCGTTTTGCAAGGCCTGGGATATCCATTTTGGCGTAACCGCGGTAGATAAAGAACAGGTTACGGGCAGTAAGCGACAGGCGCAGCGACTTGATGAACAAACCCGGAGGGGTTGGAATGTTGTAACCTAATGTCGCCTCTCTCAGACGGAAGTTCGTAGTCGAGTAAGTAAAGAACTCACCCCAGGTATAACGACCTTGTGAAACGGTTTGCCAGAAAGTCTGCGCGTCGATCGCCACATTGTTCTGCTCGCCGGTTTCGGTTACGGCCGGCAATACCCAGCCACCCTGGCGGTGCTCCGCCGTATAATCTGCCGTACCGTCGTAAGCCAGGTTACCATCGGTGCCGGAAGTCATTACACCACCCACGCGACCATCTACCAGAAAGCTCAGTACAAAGTTTTTGTAAGAGAATGAGTTGTTCAGGCCGACAGTAAACTTAGGGTTGAAATTACCCACGATATTGTCGAATGCAGTTGCTACCGGAAGTCCTTTTGCATTTACTACATAGGCTCCGTTTGCATCTTTTTTCCAGCCGAATGCCTGCAAATCGCCATATGAACCGCCCTCACGAACGATCGCTGTGGTGGTACGGGTGTTTCCACCCAGGTTGGCTGTTTTGATGGTCGGGTGTAGCTGCACGATCTTATTCACGTTGCGAGCAAAGTTCAGCGTCGCGTCCCAGGTCAGCGCTTTACCTTTCAGCGGCGAGGCAGTCAAAGAAATTTCAAAACCTTTGTTGTTGATCTTGCCCGCGTTGATAAACTGGTTCTGGAAGCCGGTTGGTGTTGCCAATGGCAATGTTAGCAACTGGTTCACAGTGTTGGTATTGTAGTAGGTGAAATCCAATCCCAATTTTCCAGAGAACAGACGCAAATCGAGACCAAACTCAGTGGAAGAAGAAATTTCGGGTTTCAGGTTTTCAGCGGGGCGCGTAGTATTGCGGTTGATGTAGCCTCCGCCGTTGCCCCCCTGCGTGAAGTTGTAGATTTGCAAAAGTTGATATGGGCCTGTGTCATTACCCACCTGTGCCCACGACCCGCGCAGTTTCGCGAAGCTGATCACTTCCGGCAATTTGAATGCTTCCGTGAGGATCACATTACCGCCGAATGAGAAATAAGCATAAGAATAGGGCTTAGGCAATGTCGAAGACCAGTCGTTGCGAACAGAACCGTCGACGGTGATGAAGTCGCGGTACGATAATGAGGCCGTTCCGAACACATATTGCAGCTCTTTCTGGCTGAATGCAGTCAGCTGGGTCAATGCGGCTGAGAACGAAAGGTCGAAAAAGTTTGGAACTGTCAGACCGGTCGTTGTTCCGCCTACTTGCGAATATTTCTGGTAAGTCTGACCGGCACCGAAGTTGTAGGTCAGGTTCAGGTCTTTGCCCAGCTTGTTATTACCCGACACGATCACGTCCATGTTGCGCTCGGTTGTTTCCGCAGTCCAGTCTTGGTACGAGCCACCCGATCCTGCGAAAAGCAATGTATTGTTGTAAAAGCCGCGGTTCACACGATCGGCATACCAGTCGTAGCTGATGCGGCCTTGTACGTTCAGCCAGTCGGTCAATTCATATTTAACAGAACCCAAAGAGATTACACGGTTACGTTTCTCTGAGTCGAACGTACGGTTGATCGTCCAGTAAGGGTTCATGTAAATACCCGAGCTTGCCCAGTAAGTAGGCTTACCTGCTGCGTCTTCGAAAGTTTTGTACTGGTTCAAATCCACACTGCGGGGGATTTTGTACAAGTTCATCGTTACAGAGCTCTCTTCCCCCGAACGCGGTTTGTTCTGGATGTCGGAGTTGATGTAGGTGATTTTGGCATCGGCCGAGAGGCGCTTGGTGATCTGGGTATTCAGACGAAGGTTAAAGGTATGCCGCATCAACTTGTTGTTCGGCAAAATACCCTGGTTGTAGTTGTTGGTGTACGACAAATAAGTCTGGATCTTTTCAGAGCCAGCCGAAACGCCGACAGAGTTGTTGGTTGAAATGGCTTTGCGGTAGAAATCTTTGATATTGTCGGGAAAGGTCTGCATGGCAGGCCCCCAGCTCTGGCTCGAATTGTTGCTTTCTTTGCCACCGCTTCCTTGTCCATACGTATTTTGAAGTTTTGGAAGCAGGAACGGGCTTTCCACTACTACACCCGAATTGATATCGGCCGTTACCTTACCCGCTTTTCCTTTTTTGGTAGTGATCATGATCACCCCGTTGGCCGCACGGCTTCCGTACAATGCCGAAGCCGCGGCACCTTTCAGGATGTTCATCGACTCGATATCGTCGGGGTTAATGTTCGCCGCACCATCGCTGCCGTTGATACCACCGAAATCGCTGGTTACCTGGCCGCGTGCGGTGTTGTCGATAGGCACACCGTCGACCACGAACAATGCATTGTTGTTACCGGCAATGGAGCGGTTACCACGAAGCACGACGCGCGTCGCAGAGCCCGGTCCTGACGAACCTTGTGTGATCACCGCACCGGCCACCTTACCTGAAAGGGTGTTCACAAAGTTTGCATCTCGCACGTCGGTGAGCTTTTTCCCGTCGATCTGCTGGGTCGCGTACGTGAGGGTTTTGGCATTACGCTCGATACCCAACGCAGTTACAACCACCTCGCCAAGCTGTTTCACGTCTTCCACGAGGGTAACGTCGATCGTAGTTTTACTTCCAACCGCAACTTCCTGCGAAACATAACCGATCGAAGAAAATACCAGTACTGCATTCTCGTCCGGCACGCTCACGGAATAGGTGCCGTCTGCGCCGGTTGTTGTTCCCTGATTGGAGCCCTTTACCAACACATTGGTACCTGGTACAGCCGCGCCCGCGCCGTCTTTGACTGTTCCGCGAATGTCTTTGGCCAGGTTCACAGCAGTAGCAGGCCTGACAAGCTCACCCGTTGCTTTTTCGACAGGTTTGTTGCTGATCACGATGTTGTTGTCGACCTGCGTGTAGCCCAGGCCTGTGCCATTGAGAATCGTTTCCAGGACTTCCTTCACCGGCTTTTTCTCGGCGTGGATGGAGATTTTCCGTTTCTTGTCGATTCGCTCGATACTGGTGATGAACTTGAAATCGCTCTTTTTCTCAATGGCGATGAATGCACTCTGGAGCGTCACTTCTCTAAGGTCGAGCGAGATTTTCACTTCCTCTATTCCCTGAATGGACCGGGAAGTCGCCGCATTCGGCCCGGTTGAACGCGGCCCTGCGAAGATGGGCTGCGCGAACATCGAACATGCCAGGACCATAGCCAGGCTTCGCCTGAGCGCCGTTCCTGTTTTCAGTCGGGTGTCGGGTAATGTTTTTTGCATACTGTTTTGAGTAGATTGAGGTTAAATGGATTTGAGGGATTCAATTATTATCAACTTCATAATAATTCATAGTCAAAACACCTTGCGTGCGACGGCTTCAAGGATTCGGTTAGGGATGTTCAGATTGAAGGATGGAGCCTTAATGGCAAGTGCCACCGGTAATTGTAACGGTTTCTTTTCCGATCACATAGTCAAAGGAATTAGACATACTCAACAATTTTAGCACATCATTTAATGATGCATTCTGATTGAAACTGGCCATTACACGGCATTGGCCTATGCTGCTCTTAAATACAATCCTTTTGCCGAAGCGCTCCTGCAATGCTTTCATTACTTCGTCATAGGTATTGTCCCTGAAAACAAGCTGGCCCAGGTGCCAGGGTGCGATGTTCTGGACGCTAACGATATTGATATACGTTTCGTCTTTTTCCGTATTGATCACGAGTTCCTGCTGCGGCGTGAGTTGGGTAATCCGGACAGGCTCGCCTTCCTCGATCTCCTTGCTTACCTCCACTTTCCCGGTCGCAACAGAAACGGAGGCGGTCTCGTCACCCTTGTACGCGCGCACATCAAACGAAGTCCCCAACACCCGCGTCGACACCTTGTCACTCTTCACGATAAACGGCTTCTCCGGGTTTGGTACTACTTCAAAAAACGCTTCTCCTTCCAGAAAAACCTGTCTTTCCTCACCGTCGAACACTTTGGGGTACTCTATTCTGCTGTTTTTATTGAGCCAGACCTGTGTTCCGTCGGGCAGTTCAATGCTTACGATATCTTTTGCGCCGCTGGTTCTCGTTTCCATGGCCACGCGGGTGGTATTCAGCGGATCGTGTTGCCTGCTCACCAGCAGGTAGCCCAGCCCTGTTGCCAGCAAAATGCCTGCTGCGGCCATCCAGGAGCTGATTTTAAAGTATCGCTGCCGCTCCGGCATTGCTGCTTCGGCTGCATTGTCTTCCTCTGCTATCCGGGCGTGCAATTTCGAAAGCCCGCTTTCCGGATTGAATGCCGGATCGTTTTCCGGTTCCTTTTCCTGCTTCCATGCTGCTTCTATCTGCCGGAACAACAGCAGGTTATCGTATTCTTCAAGCCACCATTCCATAGCCAGTTTTTCTTCCGGGCTGCATTCGCCAGCTAGATACTTGGCGATAAGGGGCCATGGTGTGTGATCGGACATCAAATTCAGAGCTTTCTAATGTTAGGACAAATAAAAAATGGGCATACCCCCATCCTGTCAGAATTTTTTTTAAATCTGATAAGTTTTTTGCAGAAGTTTCAGCTGCTTAATGGCCTTACCCATTTGATTTTCTACTGTTTTGGAAGAAAGAGAGAGGATTTCGGCGATTTCGTTGTAGGTAAATCCTTCGAAGCGGTTGAGCTGGAAGATCGCCTTTCTCTTTTGAGGGAGGTAGTTAATGAGGTCGGTAATGCGGTTTTCGAGCTCGTGGTACATCAATTCGTCGTCCGGACCGGGCGTTTCCCCGACAATATCGTCATTGAGCTCTTCCATGACGTATTTTTCCTGCTTCATGTAATTGATACAGGTGTGGCGCGTGGCAGTGAAGAGGTAGGAGCGGACGTTCTTCTCGACCGTCAGGGTGTCGCGTTTTTCCCAGATCCTGAAAAACACATCGGCCACGACTTCTTCCGCAAGATCTTTACGGTTGTTGAGATAGGTGGCAAAACGGCACAGCGAATAGTAGTATTTCCGGAAGAGGCAATCCAGCGCCCGGTTATCTCCTTGTTTGATCAGGGAAATAAGAAGCAAATCATCCTGGCCGTTCATCATAAACTTGGCTAAATTGGGTATCAGGTAATTCTAAAACTCTATTCAAGGATCTTATCGAGCGCCCGGAGTGATCGGCCTATATTACTTATTTAGAATCGGTACAAGTCAATTTTTGTGCCAGACATTGAAATAGTAATATTTTCTTTGGTGTATTTTAAATTATAACGAAGAATAGCATTAAGATTTCTAAAATTAAAAAAGTTGATGGAAATAAGCGCCAATCGCTGAAAATATTATTGAATATTGTTTTTTCAGCGACTGGCGCCCATTTCCATCAGATAGGCGATTCAGGGTTAAATCAGTTGAGGAACAGTTGCTTCACGCATACGGGTGTAGGCGCGGTAATCTCTTTCCCGGTATAAGTCAATTGACCTGTCGCCGCGTCACGTTTGAAGAACACGGCATTGTCGTTGTCGCGGTTGGTGACGATCGCGAATTCGCCCTTTGCGTCGATGAGAAAGTTGCGTGGATGTTTGCCATGCGTATCGGCATGTCCGGCCACGGTGAGTTTGCCTGTTTTGGCATCCACGGCGTAAATGGCAAGGCTTTCATGGCCGCGGTTGGAGGCGTAGAGGAACTTGCCGTCGGGTGAGAAATGGATGTCGGCCGCGTAGCTTTTGCCCGTAAAGTCGGCCGGCAGCATCGTCACACGCTCGAATGGTACCAATGCGCCGCTTCCCTTCACGATTTTGAAGGAATTGACCACCGAAGCCAGCTCGCAGGCCGAGTAGCCAAAATTGCCATTGGGGTGGATCGCGAAGTGTCGGGGGCCGTCGCCGGCTTTAACCTCCGCATAAGGGACCGAGCCGGGTGTTAGCTTACCTGTTTGAGGATCAACGGAGTATACCATGATCTTGTCGATTCCAAGGTCGGAAGCATAAATGTATTTGCCGTCCGCCGAAGGGGTAATGGAGTGCATATGCGGCTTCTGGTCGGGACGGCCTTTGTCCTGAATCGTATCGGCCAATGCACCGATACTGCCGTCCTGGTTCAATTTATACACGGCCAGATCGCCGCTTCCGTAGTTCGATAAATAAATAAAACGCCCCTTTGGATCAACGCTGACGTGGCATGGGCCGCGGCCTTGTGAAGGCTGGCTGTTCAATGCCGTCAGCTTGCCGGTTGCCTGGTCGATGGCAAACGCCGAGACGGTGCTGGTACCCTCGTTGGCGGCGTAGAGGTACTTTTTGTTGGGATGAAATTCAAGAAATGAAGGGCTTGTCTTGCTCGTCAATACCTGTAACTCCTTGAAAGAGTAGTCACTGCGGTCGAATTCGTAGACGTAAATGCCTTCGCCTTTTTGCGTGTAGGTACCGAGGTACAGTATTTCCTTTTTGGGTTTCTGCGCAAAAGCTGTCATAGCCGACAATAAAAGGATGAATGAAAGAATGGTTCGTTTCATGTTTCTGGAAAAGATTGAGATAGATTATAATGCTGTTATTCAAACACTAACGTGCCGAATTTATTGAATTCGTGGAAGCTGCCGCCGGTTTTTTGCCAGGAATAGTAAGCCGTTTCAGCGTCGTAATCGATGCGGTAAAAGTTGCCGCGCCATTTTTCGCCTGGCTTCGGGGCTGCATTGGCGATCGGGTTCATTAAGGCAAACGGAATGAAGAATTCGGCTTTCCAGCCTTCCACGGCCGCCATGCTCTTCTTTTGTCCGCCCTGGGCGCTGGTTTCGTGCTGCACGCGGTTGCGATCGTTGTAATGCCATGGTTTCCAGCCTTGTGCGCGGCCTTTGATGTTGGGGACGAGGATCGCGAGCTCGTAGTTGAGCGGCGAAACTTCGTATTCGAGGTAAATGGGTACCGAGGTGTCGGGCCAGAGAAATACTTCTACTACATCTTCTTTGAACAATGCGCCGAAGTCTTCCATGATCGTCGATGTGAGTTTCTGGTCGGTGCATTCGAACAGGAAGTACATGCCCTTGTCGGAGTAAAGTATTTTGACGCGGGTAGGGAGCTGTTTGCCGGGCGCAGGCTGGTTGGGGCCTTTCTGGACAGTGAGGTTGAACCATTGTGCGGCCGACCAGTTAGCTGCATTGCCGTCGCCGTTCACTTTGAAGTCTGTCGTTTTCCTGACCGTCAGGGAAGAGTCGGGAATGGGGTTAGCAGCGTGTCCCCGGTACATGAGGCCGCACGCGAGCAGTCCCATGAGAACAAATTTTTTCAGCATTCATTAAAAAGGGTTAGGATTGGGAAAACTGGTTCAGGTATTGCCAAGTGTGTTCATTTGCAGTCGGATGCGCTGATAGTTGCCCGTCAATGCAGGCATTCCGGGGCAGCTGGCGTCGATTTTTTTTCTCTACCGGCAATTTCAAGAGGTTTTTACATTTTACCAAATCATTATTTTTGTAGTGTCAATTATTGATGAAATCTTTCGGCAGGAAAGAAGATATGGTAGCGGAATATTTTAATATTTTAGGTCGTACGTTTTTAACATTGAAAACATTTAACAAA
>CBIHPQ010000051.1:0-22112 GCA_966211825.1 uncultured Dyadobacter sp.
AAGTGGTGAACCTGGGTTTTACACAGAATATCTCCAAACGGCTCACTGCTTTTGGTAATATCAATTATTCCAAAGAAAAGAACACCAATCCACCGCAGATCGACACCCAGGACTTTGCAACTTCAACGGTAATCTTCACCCTCGCCAACTCGATGCCTTTCGACGCATTGCGGCAGAACCAGACGATGCCGAACGGCGACGAGTTCGTTTTTTCGCGGTTTTTGGTTAGAAATAATCCTTACTATTCGCTCAGCCACCATTTCGAAAACATTTCCCGTGACCGCTTGTTCGGCAATGTCGCATTGAAATACCAATTCACCGACTGGCTGTACCTGCAACTTCGCGGCGCCCAGGATTTTTACGTGCGCAACCAGGACTACAACATTCCAAACGGTTACGCACCAATTGCGAAAGCGCCTGTGGGTTACGTAAACGGCTCATTTACACAGGATGTTCGTCGCAATACCGAGCGGAACTTCGATTTTATCCTCGGTGGCAACCATACCTTTGGCAATATCGGCCTGGACGTGACGCTCGGCGGTAACCAGCGCTACGCGCGAATGGATTATAACAGCGTAACCGTCCAGGATTTCATCCAGCCCGACCTCTACACGGTCATGAACGGCCGCGTGAAAAACCCGCTTTACCAGCTTTCGGAGAAGAAGATCAACTCGCTTTACGGCGCTGCCACGATTTCCTGGAAAGAATTCCTCTACTTGAACGTAACGGCCCGAAACGACTGGTTTTCAACGCTCGCACCGGAGAACCGCAGCATTCTCTATCCTTCGGTGACGGGAAGCTTCATCTTCTCGCAAGCCTTCCCGAACCTGCCTTCCTGGATCACATTCGGCAAATTACGTGCGGCTTACGCGCAGGTTGGGTCGGATAACGTGAACCCGTATTCGGATGCATTGTATTACGCGGTGGACAACAATTCGTTCCCGAACCCGTCGGGCCAGCTGGTGCCGGTGGGCGGTATCAATGCATCCACGGTGCCTAACAAAAACCTCCGCCCGCTGCGCATCAAGGAAGCCGAGGCCGGTCTGGAAATGAAGCTGTTCAACAATCAGCTGGGTTTTGATTTAACATACTACCACAAAACCACTGACGACCAGATACTTGCCGCGCAAATTTCAGATGCTTCTTCCTACACGGCCCAGCTCATCAACGTCGGCCGGAGTATGAACCAGGGTATCGAACTCTTGCTGACGGGCTCGCCGGTGAAAACCAAAGACTTTACCTGGGATGTGAGCTTTAATATTTCCTATAACACTTCCAAAGTATTGAAACTGGGCCTGGCTGCGAAAGATACGGTGATCACCGTAGGCGGCGGCGGTGGCCGGACACTTAATATGGTGGTAGGAAAGCCATTAGGTCAGCTCTACACGTTCATGTACCTGCGCGACGCACAAGGCCGGCAAGTATTTGACAAGAACAGTGGTATGCCCATGAGAAACAACACCTTAATGAACGTCGGCAATGCATTGCCCAGGTATTTTGGCGGCATTACCAACACATTTAATTACAAAGGGATTATGCTCTCGGCGCTGGTGGACTTCAAGCTGGGCCATAAAATGATTACCGGGCGGAATATCAACTATATGCGCCACGGGTTGTCGAAACGCACATTGCCGGGCCGCGCCGAAGGGTTTGTCATCGGTAACGGCGTGAACCCGGATGGCGAGGTGAACCAGACGAAAGCCGCCGTTCAGCCATTTTATGAATCGATCAACCCGCTGGCAGTCAATGAGGATTTTGTTCAGAATGCGGGATTCTGGAAGCTGCGCCAGCTTACCCTGGGTTACGACCTGAGCAAACTGCTCCCTGAAAAAGCATTTGTGAAAGGCCTGCGCCTGAGCGCGGTGGCGAACAATGTGCTCGTCATCAAAAAATGGACCGAGAATATGGACCCCGAAGAGGTGCTCAACTCGTCGGACAATGCAGCCGGCCTCGATTTCTGGCCCGGTCTGCCGCCGACCCGCAGCATTGGTTTCAACCTCAATGTCAAATTCTAAACGTCGATCCCATGAAAGCTACATTCAAATATATCCTCGCGCTTTTCCTGTCGCTGACGTTCATTACTGCGTGCGACGAGGGATTCGATGAGATCAATACCAACAAAGTCGACCCGACGTCGCTGGCACCTTCATTAATCCTGAACAAAGCGATTATCGCAACGACCTACCTCGACGGCGTATCGACGCTGGGCATGCTCTGCTACAACTTCGGCATTGTGCAGCAGGTAATTACGCCTTACGGAAGTTCCTTATCGGGAGGTAATTACAATCAGCTCAACAATGCCAACTCGCCGCTGGTTTGGGTGAATTTTTACAGGAATGTGATCAAACAGCTCGTGGCGGTTACCGAGCAGACGAAGGAAGATCCTTTGAGCGCCAACATTTACCACACGGCACGGATCTGGAAAGCCTACGCATTCATGATCCTGACCGATACTTATGGTGATATTCCTTATTTCGATGCAGGAAAGGGCTATATCAGCGAAGAAATCCGCCCGAAATACGACCCGCAGGAAGCCATTTATAAGGATATTCTCAAAGAACTGGAAGAAGCTTCCGGTGCACTGGACGCATCGCAGCCGCCGGTAACGACCGATATTCTGTACGGCGGCAATGTAGCCCGCTGGAAAAAGCTCGGTTACTCGCTGATGCTCCGGGCGAGTATGCGCCTTACGAAGGTAGACCCGACGACTGCCAAAACTTATGTGGCCAAAGCCATTGCAGGGGGATTATTCGAAAGCAATGCGGACAATTCCGTCATCCGGCATACGGCTATTTACAACAACTATATTGCCAATCACCTGGCAGCGCGGGAAAAGACCAATTTCTACCTCGCCGCGCCATTTGTGAATTATCTCAAAGAAAACAACGACCCCCGCTTGCCTGTGTTCGCAGTCCGGTATGTAGGCGCAAAAGGCGGTCCGGAACAGGTACCCGCGCGCGCCTCATCCGACCCGAAAGTGCAGATCGGGATGCCGATGGGTTATAATGACGTGACGATCAACAACGTGCTGGCCGAAAATGGTGTGGTAAGCCTCTGGGACTTTACGCAGATTAACCTTACAACCGTTTTGAAGCTCGATGCGCCCGAATTTCACATTACTTATGCGCAGGTACAGCTCCTGCTCGCCGAGGCGGCCGTGCGCGGCTGGGCGACGGGCACAGCGGCAGATTATTATGCCAAAGGTATCCGTGCCAATCTCGAACAAATGGCATTGTACGACCCCAGCGCGACCATCAAGGAAGACGCTATCCTGGCTTACCTGAAAGCGCATCCGCTGGACACCGCGAAGGCTTTGGAACAGATCAATACGCAATACTGGGTGGCTACATTCCTGGACGGCAATGAGTCCTGGGCCAATTTCCGGAGAAGCGGCTTCCCTGCATTGAAAAAGAACCCATATCCCGGCTCGGAGATCAAAGAGGATTTCATCCGCCGCATGCCGTACCCTGACAGCGAGATCGTCGTGAATTTGCAGAATGTAAACGATGCCAATGCACGCCAGGGCCCCAACGACCTGAACACGCGGGTATGGTGGGATAAAAAGTAATGTCAGCAATTCTTAAACCTTTAACCTGAAACAAATGAAAGAGAACGGAATGAGTCGTCGTGACACGATGAAAGCATTGGGACTGAGTGGGTCAGCGGGGATACTGGGGCTGTTTGGGGGCATCTCCAACGCCCACGCCGGTCGGCGGGCCGACGACCGGCGGACCGACGAAGCGGAAACGCCTCAATATGCCAAAGCCATGAAGCCCGTGACGATCAGGAGCGTTCGTGCGATTGCCACGGCGCCGCAGGGTTCCAACCTCATTGTGGTGAAAGTGGAAACCTCCGAGCCGGGGCTTTACGGGCTGGGTTGCGCCACTTTCACGCAACGGGCCGAAGTGGTGCTCGTGGCGATCAATACCTATCTCAATGAATTTTGCGCGGGCAAGGATGTCGACAACATTGAGGACATGTGGCAGGGCGCTTATGTGAGCTCCTACTGGCGTAACGGCCCGGTGCTCAACAATGCATTGAGCGGGCTTGACCAGGCGCTTTGGGATATCAAAGGGAAACGCGCCGGAATGCCCCTCTACCAGCTGCTGGGAGGGAAATCGCGCTTCGCGGTGCCGTGCTATACGCATGCGAACGGGCGCACACCCGAGGAAACGGTGGAGAGCGTAAAGAAGATCCAGGAGCAGGGATACCGCTATATCCGCATCCAGCAGGGCGGTTACGGCGCTGTGGGCAGCACTACCAAAAAGGCTGATTTCAAGGAAGCAGGCTTCGGCGGGGCAACGGACAACTATATGGACGAAAACGCCTACCTCAAAGCCATTCCCATTCTCTTCGAAACCGTGCGGAAGCAATGCGGAGAGGAAGTGGAGCTGTTGCACGACATCCACGAGCGCGTGCAGCCGATGAATGCGATCAATATGATCAAAAAGCTGGAAGACTTCCGGCCGTTCTTTATCGAAGACCCGTTTTCGCCCGAGAATATGAAGTGGTTCAAACTGTTGCGCCAGAGCACCACCGTGCCGTTGGCAATGGGTGAGCTTTTCAACAACATCAATGAATTCCTGGAACCGATGGCTAATCAATGGTTCGACTACATCCGTATCCACGTGTCGCAGATCGGCGGGATTACGCCGGCGATGAAAGTGGCGCGGCTCGGGGAATGGTTCAATGTCAAAACGGCCTGGCACGGTCCTGGTGACGTGTCACCGGTTGGCCACTCGGCACACGCGCATATCGACCTGGCTGTCTGGAACTTCGGCATTCAGGAAGCGGTGCAGTTCAACGACAAGACGTTGGAGGTGTTCTCGGGCTGCCCGACGATGAAAAACGGTTATATGTCGGTGAATGAAGTGCCGGGTATCGGCGTGGATATCAATGAAAAAGCCGCTGCTAAATTCCCGATCAGCACAAAATCAAACTGGCAAGTAAGAAAATTCGACGGTACGCTTATACGTCCATGAAAAAAGCATCGCTCAAAGATATTGCACAGCAAGCGGGCGTCTCGACGGCCCTGGTTTCCTATGTCCTGAACGGCAAAGAGAAGGAAACCCGGGTAGGAGAGGCCATTGCTCAGAAAATCAGGCAGATAGCCAAGGAATTAAACTATCAGCCGAATCACCTGGCCAAAAGCCTCCGGAGCGGCAAGACGCATACCATCGGGCTGATCATCGCCGACATTTCCAACCCGTTCTTCGCCAACATCGCCCGCGTGGTGGAAGATGAGGCGAAGAAGAACGGCTACACGGTCATCATCGGCAGTTGCGACGAGCACGCCGAGAAATCGTGGGATTTGCTGAATGTGCTGATCAACCGCCAGGTCGACGGCTTCATCATCGTCTCCTGCGAAGGCTCCGAAAGCCAGGTGCATTATCTCAAAGAGCGGAATATCCCTTTTGTATTGCTCGATCGCCATTTCCCGGAAATCCAGACTGATTTTGTAGCCACCAACAACTACAAAGCCTCTTACGACGCCGGCATACACCTCATCAAAAGCGGCTATTCGCGGATCGGCATCATGGCCTACAAATCGAATATGTACCACATGGAAGAACGCGTGCGCGGCTACAAACACGCCCTGCGCGACAACCACATCGAATTCGACGATTCATGGCTGAAAGAAGTGCATTTCGAAACGATGGACAGCGAGGTACGCACGGCGATCGACGAAATACTGGCCTCGGAGCAACGCGTGGATGCGATGATATTTGCTACCTACGGTTTGGCTATCAATGCATTGAAATACATCACCGAGCTGCGCCTGAAAGTCCCGTCCGACCTGGCGATCGTCAGTTTCGGTCAGGCCGAAGTTTTCGATCTCTACTACTGCCCGATCACCTACGTGCGGCAGCCGCTGGAAATGCTGGGCAAGACGTCGGTTGAATTTTTATTGAAAAAACTGAAAAACCCCGACGAAGGCATGAAGCAAATCCTGATGGAAGCCAAACTGATCGCCCGCGAATCGTCCAAGGCGAAAACGGTGGCGACGGGTGGTTAGGTGTTGTCAGAAGTGGTCAAGTGTTGTCAGGTGTGGTCGAGGGTTGTCAGAAGTGGTCAAGTATTGTCAGGTGTGGTCAAATGCTGTCAGTTTCGTGTTTTTGGGGGTAGTAGGTCGGATGTAATTGGCGACGCTGAGGATACCAAGGAGACTCCTCCGGAGTCGACGAAAACGGGATGTTGTCTGTGTTTCTATAAACAGAATGCCCCGCTGGGGCAACGGGAGCGGTGGTAGCCAAGCGGGTAATTGACGTGACGAGGGCTCCGGAGGAGCACCCTGTTTATAGAAAGTAATATCGAATACGTCATGCCCGCTCCGGAGGAGCACCCTTTTTGCAAGATGTACAACACTAAACGCGCTTAAAAAACAATAACCCGTAATACATAACCACAAACCCCCAATACCTGACCACACCTGACTATCCCTAACAAAATCTGACTAGCCTTAGCCAATAACCCCAATACCTGACCACACCTGACTACTGACAAAATCCGACTAACCCTTACCCATTACTATTACCATTATGCAAAGAAGAAACTTTATAAAAACAGCGTTCCTGGGCACAGCGGCCGTTGCGACCGGTTTTCCGTTTGTGCAAGCGCATGCGGCGTCCAAAATGAAGATTACGAAGATCCGGTACTACGCAGCGCCAGGCTATAACAAGCCGCTTTTCAACCAGGCCCGCGGGATTGTGGAGATCGAAACCGATGGCGGTATCATCGGGATCGGTGAGGGCGGTTCGAAGGATATGATCGAGCAATGTGCGCAGATGATGATCGGCGAGGACCCGTTCCGCATTGAGCACATCTGGCAGAATGTGTACCGCGGGATGTTTTACCCGCCCGGCCGCGAGAAGCTGCACGCATTGGGCGCATTGGAAATGGCACTTTGGGATATCAAGGGAAAGGCCCTGAATGTGCCCGTATACGAGCTGCTCGGCGGCGCCACCCGTGACTATGTCGAATGCTACGCCACCGGTTTCCGTGCTTCGAAGGCCAAAACGGAGGAGGAACGCGCCAGGGATTGCATCGAGGCCGGTTTGCGTTCCTACCGCATCGGCCCGACAGGCGGAAATGGCGACCAGCCGTTCGATTTTTACGAGAATGTCAAAAAGACCATCGACTTCTGCAAGCGCATCGACGAAGCAGTGGGCGGCGGCGGAAAATGGGCCATCGACCTGCATACCCGTTTCGATATGACCGACGGGTTGAAGATCTGCACGGCGCTGGAATCGCTCGAACCATATTTCGTCGAGGACATTATCCGCTCGGAGAACCCGTCGGTATACAAAACCGTGCGCGCCATGACCAAGGTGCCCATTGCCGTGGGCGAGCAGTTCGGCGACCGGTGGGATTGCAACGAGTTCATCGAAAATCGCTGGATCGACTATACCCGGTTTACATTGCCAAATACGGGCGGGATCAGTGAGTTCAAAAAGCTGGCTTCGATGTGCGAAACGCATTATGTGGGCATGATACCGCATTTCACGGGCCCGCTGGCGACGGCTACGCTCGTTCACGTCCTCGGGTCGAGCAGTCCGGCGCGGGCGTTGATGGAATTGGGCGGAGGTGAGCCAGAGCGGCCGCCTTATTTCAATGAGGATTTTATCAATTTCAAAAACGGCAAGCTATATCTCAACGACGCACCCGGACTGGGGGTGAAATTCGATCCCAAGAAGGCGACTTTCTTGATGGAAGTGAAAGAGAAAACCAAATTCCCGCACCCGATCCTGAAAAGTCCGGACGGTGCTATCCATAACTGGTAATGCGATGAAAATGAACCCGAAATCTACTACTTTCTCTCGCCGCGCGGCCATTCAGTCGGTGCTCGGCATTGCGGCGACGGGCACGATGATCCTGCCTAAGACTTCCTATGCTTCCAATCCCACGCCCTTTCAGGCTTATGGAAAAGTTAAGATCACCAGGCTGGAAACATTCCTCGTGAAGCCGCGCTGGATTTTTCTCAAAATCCACACCGACGCAGGCATTGTGGGCCTTGGCGAGCCATTGCTCGAAGGCCGCGCATTGACGATCCAAACGGCCATTAAGGAGGTAGAATCCTATCTGGTAGGCAAAGACCCGCGTGCTGTCGTGCATCATTGGCAGGCGATTTACCGCCATGCATTCTACCGCGGCGGTCCTGTACTCACGAGCGCATTGAGCGGCATCGACCAGGCTTTGTGGGACATTAAGGGCAAACTCCTGGGCGTACCCGTGCACGAGCTCCTGGGCGGGCCCACCCGCGACCGCGTACGTATATATGGGCGCGCGTCCAACGCGGAGGACATGAAAAAGCGGAAGGCCGAGGGGTACACGATCATCAAAACGGGGGTCGCCAAGAAGAACCCGGCCAACATCGTCGAGAACCCCGCATTCATCAAATATGCTTCCGACAACTTCGCCTCCCTGCGCGAAGCCGGCGGTCCGGAAATGGATATTGCCATCGACTTCCACGGCGCTGTCCCGCAGCAGACTTCCAAGGTATTGATCAAGGAATTGGAACAATATCAGCCTTTTTTTATTGAAGAACCTTGCCAGGCGCAGAACGTGGATACGCTCGTCGACATTGCCAGGGGTACCCACATTCCCATTGCCACCGGAGAGCGGATATTTACCAAATGGGGCTTTCGCGAAATTCTTGAAAAGGGCGCAGCGAGCATTATCCAGCCCGATTTGTGCCATGCAGGCGGCATTACCGAAGGCCGCATCATCGCCGGTATGGCGGAGGCATATTACATCCCGATCGCCCCGCATAACCCAATGGGCCCGATCTCGCTCGCTACCGGCCTGCAACTCGCAGCCAGCGTCCCGAACTTCCTCGTACAGGAGCAGGTAACACTGGGCGAAGGCTACCTCAAAGAACCATTTAAACTACAAAAAGACGGCACCGTGATGGTTCCGACAAAGCCCGGGCTGGGCGTCGAACTCGACGAGGATGCCTTGAAGGACAAGATTGGCCACGACTGGAAAAACCCGGAAAGTTATAATGCGCTGGACGGCTCGGTGGTGGATTGGTGATGAGTATTTCCTAACGTTCAAATAAATCTATCTATTAAAATCCATGAGAAAATTGCTGAGTTTATGCTTGGTGCTCCTCGCGCTGAGTGGCGGCCCCTTGCTGGCCCAAAATGCGAGGGTGACCGGAAAAGTAACGGATCAGGACAATGCCGCGCTGCCTGGCGTGAGTATCCTGATCAGCGGTACCTCGCAAGGTACGGTGACCGACGGAGAGGGTAATTATGTGATCAATGCGCCGGGAGACGGCAGCCTGGTATTTTCGTTTATCGGCTATGAAACCCAGACGGTCGCCGTTGGTAACCGTTCGGTAATTGATATTAAACTGGCGCAGGGATCCCGCAGCCTCGATGAGCTGGTGGTGGTAGGGTATGGTACGCAAAAGAAAACAGATGTCACGGGAGCACTGTCGGTCGTTTCGACGCGTGAGTTTTCGCAACAGCCCATTACCCGCCTCGACCAGGTGTTGCAGGGGCGTGCGGCCGGTGTGCAGGTGACGCAATCCAACGGTGCGCCGGGCGGCGATTCCAAGGTACGTGTTCGCGGTGCCAATTCTGTGCTGGGTAACAACGATCCGCTTTACGTGATCGACGGTTTTGTGGGGGCTAATTACAATTTGTTGAACCCCAATGATATAGAGTCGCTGCAAGTGCTGAAAGATGCGGCTTCCACTTCCATTTACGGGAGCCGCGGTGCCAACGGGGTGATCATTATCACAACTAAAAAGGGGAGTAAAGGCATTAAGGTCAGCTATGAAGGCCAGGGAAGCGTTTCCAATGTTATCAAGCGATTCGACATCCTGCCTGCGGGAGAATTTGCCGAGATCGTGAATGCACGCGCGGCGGCAACGGGTTCTAATGCACCATTCACACAAGCGCAGGTCGACGATTTCAAAAAGAATGGCGGTACCGACTGGCAGGACCTCGTTTACCGCAAGGGTAGCGGCCAGCAGCATCAGGTGACCGTTTCCGGGGGAAATGAAAAGACCTCTTTCCTGATCTCGGGTAACTATGTGAACCAGAAAGGGATCGTGAATAACAGCGGTTTTAAACGCTATGTCGTGCGGACGAACCTGACCACGCATATCAACAAAAAACTTGCATTAAGACTTAATTTGTCGGGAGCGAAAACCGCCAACCATAATACCGACGGCGGCGGCGCACTGATCGAAGCATTGCAATGGGCGCCGACCACGCCTGCGTATGGTGCCGACGGTCAGCCGACTTTCGCGGATCCGACAGGTTCGGTATCGAGAAGTCCGTTGGATAATTTGTATGACAAATCCATCGACACCGAGCGGATGAACATTAACGCCATCGGCGGGCTGAATTACCAGCTGCCGATCCAGGGCCTTTCGCTCGATCTGCAATATGCGATCAACTATCTGGATGCCCAAAACAAGAACTTCAACGGCAAACGCCTTTCGAACAATAACCCGAATGCGACCCGCTATTCGTCCGACCAGGTGACTTTGCAAAATACCAATGCGTTGAACTACACCCGGACCTTCGGCAACCATTCGATCACCGCCGTGGCCGTTCTCGAAACGCAGCAGTTTACCGATAAGAACTTTACAGCCACCGCTAATGGCCTTCGTTTCCCGCAGCTGGGCTACGACAACATCGGCGGTAACTCGGCCGCGACCGTCAATTCGGGCTTTTCCAAATGGACGCTGCTTTCATTGCTCGGACGGGTGAATTATGCATTCAAAGACAAATACCTGGTGACTGCGGCCATTCGCCGTGACGGTTCTTCGAAATTCAGCGAGGATAACCGGAACAGCGTTTTCCCGTCGGTAGCATTGGGCTGGCGGCTTTCGGAGGAGGAATTTATCAAAAACCTGAATGTTTTTTCAAACCTGAAATTGCGCGGAAGCTGGGGTAAAACCGGTAGCCAGGCCATCAACCCGTATGCGACATTGTCGCCCTACAACTCTACACAGGTGGGCTTCAACAACTCCGCTGTGACGGCCGGCGTGATCCAGGGCAACCAGGGCAACAAGAACCTCAAATGGGAAACGACCACGCAGACGGATGTTGGTATCGAAATGGAGTTCCTCAACGGCCGTTTACATTTCGAAGCGGATTATTTCAACAAAAGCACAACCGACCTGCTGCTGAACGTACAGCTTCCCAACTACGCAGGCGGTGGTACGCAGCCGCGTAACGTGGGTGAGGTAAGGAACACCGGTTTTGAGTTTGCGATCGGTGGTACGCCTATCGAAAAGGGCAAGTTCACCTGGGAAACGAATTTAAACCTCTCGACATTGAAAAATGAGGTGGTAAGCCTGGGCGGGTTGCCACGGCTTGGTACCGGAACCGGCGCAGGCGGCGGGATGTCCATTACCAACGAATTCATGCTCATGCCCGGCCAGCCACTCGGGTCTTACTGGGGACTCAAATACCTGGGTACGTTTAAACCGAACGAGGCCGACATTGCAGCCAAGCAAGGACGCGTTCCCGGTGACCCGCATTATGAAGATGTGAACGGCGACAATGCGATCACAACCGATGATTTCCAGATTGTCGGCCACGCGTTCCCGAAACTGACAGGGGGTTGGAATAACACCTTCTCTTATGGCGGCTTAACCCTTAATGTCTTCTTCCAGGGCGCATTGGGTGTGGATAAACTGAACTACACCCGTGCCGGCGCAATGTCGGGCTCGGGCGAAGCACGCCAGTTTCTGCTGACCGAGATCCGCGACTATTACCGCGAGGGGAACACGGATTCAGATATTCCGGCATTTACTAAAACCTACCAGCCATTTACGCAGTCGAGCCGGTTTGTGGAGAATGGAAACTTCGTAAGGCTGAAAAACGTGAGCCTCGCTTACAATGTGCCGTCGTCGGTTTTCAAGGATAAAGCCAACATCCGCATCTTCGCCAGCGCGACCAACCTGCTTACGATCACCAAATACACCGGGCCGGACCCTGAAACCAGCAACGTAGGTTCCAGCACGGATACCGCCATTGGCATCGACCGCGGGTCGTACCCGAATGCGAAGGTGTACACGCTGGGGCTGACGCTGGGATTTTAGGGGTAATAGGCTTTAAGCTTTAAGCTGTAAGCCTTAGCAAGGATTCGCAAACCTAGCTTACGAAATACAGCTTAAAGCCTACAGCCTACAGCTTAAAGCCTACAGCATATTGAATTAAAGAAAATCAAACCATCCGCTGCTGCTTAGCACACGCTGCCTAAAGCATACAGCATATAGCCTAAAGCATTAAAAATATGAAAACACTACCAATACTTCTTTTGAGCGGCCTGCTTCTGACGGGGGCCGGTTGCAGCGATTACCTCGATGAGGACACGACCGGACTTTTGTACGGGCCTAATGTGCTCTCTACCCAGGACGGGCTCGAATCCGCGTTGACAGGCGCTTATAAGGGACTTGCGAACCAATGGACCTACGGATTTCTGCACCCATCGGCTAATGCAGCCGTGCTCGGGGCCGATGACGTTACCACGCACCCGGCGAGTAACAAGGCCGATTGGCGTGAATTCGACCAGTTCAATGTTTCGACGACCAACCAGCGTTCGAATGCCGTTTATAATGGTTGCTACAAAGCCATTCAGGGAGCGAACAATGTGATTAATAATTACGAAAAAACAGTGGGTACCAAAGCGACGATCGATATCATCGTCGGCGAGGCGCATTTCATCCGCGCCTTTTCCTACTACTGGCTTACGCGTTTCTGGGGCAACATTCCACTGGTCCTGGCCGGTGAATATTCCGATGATCTGCTGACGGTGAAAAAGTCGACACCGCAGGAGGTTTATGACCTGATCCTGGCCGACCTGAAGGTGGCTGAAACCAATCTTCCCAATGCCAAACGCGATCTGGGACGGCCTAACAAGGGTTCAGCGAAAGCATTTCTGGCGGATGTGTACCTCACGATGGCGGGATGGCCATTGAAACAAACCGATAAATACGACCTCGCGGCTGCCAAAGCGAAAGAGGTGATCGATAATGCGGGCACCTACGGTTTCGAGTTGTTACCGACATTCGCAGCCGTTTTTGAAAATGATCCTGCATCGGCGGGAACGAAGGAAGCGGTGTTCCAGATCAGCGGTTACCTCGGTGGCAGTGGTACGGCCAATGCGACTTATGGCAACACCACCATGCCCGGCGAGGAAGGCGGCTGGGACGATATGTTTGCGGAACTGAATTTCTTCCGGGATTTTCCCGCCGGTCCGCGCAAGGACGCTACTTTCCGGACGGAGTTTGGCCTCGGTGCTACGAAAATCCCCTGGCAGAACAGTTTGACCAAACATCCTTACTATCAAAAATGGTATATCAAAGGGAATATCGTAACGTCCAGCATTTCGCTGCCGTCGGTAATGATGCGCTACCCGCACGTGCTCACGATCTACGCCGAAGCCAAAGCCCGCGGAACAGGCGGCCCCGACCAGGCGGCATACGACGCTTTGAACAAGGTCCGTTTGCGTGGCCGTGCGGCAGGAACGAAGGCGCTGACACCGGCTGACGGCCTCACGGCAGCCCAGTTCGCCGACGAAGTCGTGCAGGAGCGCGCCTGGGAGTTCGCCTGCGAGCGTACACGTTGGTTCGACCTCGTGCGCCTGGAAAAAGTGGAGGAGGCCAATGCCAAGAAAAGCAATGATGATTTGCAGCCGATCAAGCCGATCGTGAAAGCGAATTACTGGTTCCCGCTGCCTTATACGGACACGTCGATTAACCCGAATTTGAACCAGTAGCGGCGTGGAGATACGGTTTAGCCCGCCGGGCGGTCGAAGGCCGAAGTATCTGCGGGACGTTATCGGTCATGCCGACATTAAAGCAGACAGCTCAGGCATCCGGGATCTTTTTGAAATACTAATTACAGACAACCCTATGACGATCCGCTTCCCGATCATACTTTCATTGCTCGTAACCGCAACGTTTTGCGGCCTGGCGCCGACGATCCAGGACGATCCCAAAGATGCGGATTGGCCCGTATATGGCGGTAATAATGCAGGCAACCGCTATTCTTCATTGACCCAAATCAATAAGGACAATGTGAAAAACCTGCAACCCGCCTGGACCTACGATACCGGCGAGAACAACACGCCTGGCGAACGCGGGATGGACATGCAATGCCAGCCGATCGTGATCGACGGGATTATGTACGGAACCACGCCGCGGTTGAAGGTATTTGCCATTGAAGCGGCTACGGGGAAGGAGCTTTGGAAGTTCGATCCGTTCGAAGGGAAACGGCCCCGGTTTCATCCGATGCGCGGGGTGGTATATTGGTCGGAGGGAAGCGACAAACGCATCCTGTTTACGGCCGGAGCCTCATTGTTTGCATTGAATGCGGAAACCGGCAAGCTGGTGGAAGGCTTCGGTACAAACGGGGAGGTGGATTTTCACGATGGCCTGGGCGATGCAGCTACTTACGGTTACGATCCGTATCAGTTCAATATCCGCAACACTACACCGGGCGTGATTTTTAAAAACCTGCTCATTACCGGTTCCTCCGTTTCCGAAGGCGGGGACGCATTGCCCGGGCACATCCGCGCATTCGATGTGCGTACGGGCAAGGTGGCCTGGGTGTTCCGCACGATCCCGCTGCCGGACGAATACGGGTATGAGACCTGGGAGAAGGATTCGTATAGGAAATTGGGCGGTGCCAACTGCTGGGCTGGAATGGTACTCGATGAAAAACGGGGAATGGTGTTTCTCGGAACGGGCTCTCCCTCAGTCGATTTCTATGGTGGTGCCAGGAAAGGTAGTAATTTGTTTGCCAATTGCGTGGTCGCGCTCAATGCGAACACCGGCAAGCGCGTATGGCATTTTCAGACGGTCCACCATGACCTTTGGGACAGGGATATTCCTTGTCCGCCCAATCTGATCCGGGTGAGAAGCAATGGCAGGATGGTCGATGCCGTGGCACAGGCAACGAAGGACGGCTACATTTTTCTATTCGACAGAGACACGGGCAAGCCGCTGTTTCCGGTCAAGGAAGTGGCGGTGCCCAAAGTACAACCACTTCCCGGCGACCAGCCCTGGCCCACCCAGCCGGTGCCCGTTAAGCCAGCCCCATTTGCCAACCAGACATTGACCGAAGCCGACATTACCACGCGTACACCCGAGGCCCATGCTTATGTGCTCGACCGTTACCGCAACAGCAACAAAGGCACCAAAAACCAGCCGCCCGACTTGCTCGGCGGATTGTTGTACGGCATCGGTGGTGGCGCCGAATGGGGTGGTACCGCCGCCGACCCGGCAGGAATAATGTATGTTAATGGCAATAATATGCTCTGGTGGCTCAAAATGCGGGATGCGAAGGAAGCGCAGAAGGGCAGGGAGGGGCAGAAGGGTCAGGTCTTGTCAAGGGGGCAGGTGTTATTTAATACAAATTGTGCTGTTTGCCATGCTACCGAATCCGGCAATGCGACGGCATCTGCCGCCACGCAGGCTTATCCGGTGTTGAAGGATATTGGCCAGCGGATGAACCGGGAGCAGATCGGCGCATTGCTAGAAACGGGCAGGGGAAGAATGCCTTCCTTTGCCCACATTTCGAAGGACGACCGTGCAGCGATCCTTGATTTCCTTTTAAAAACAGAAACAAAACCTGCTGCGAATGACATTCACGCACAAACTTCGACGGCTGCGTCCAAAGGGAATGCAGTCTTTCCGCATCAGCCGCCGTATGTCAACAACGGCAATGTTCAGTTCCGTGACCAGGACAATTACCCGGCCATTAAGCCACCTTGGGGCACGCTGAACGCCATTAACATGAACACCGGCGAATATCTCTGGAAAGTAACCCTCGGCGAATACCCGGAACTGACCCGGCAAGGCGTGCCGCCGACCGGTACCGAAAACCACGGAGGCCCGCTGGTGACGGCAGGAGGATTACTCTTCATAGCGGCCACTTACGATGAAAAGCTCCGGGCATTCGATACCAAAACCGGCAAGGTCGTTTGGGAATACAAGCTTCCGGCCGGCGGTTTTGCCACACCCATTACCTATATGGTCGGCGGAAAGCAATATATTGCAATCGCAGCCGGGGGGACGAGATACGGTTTGAAGCCAGGAGGAAACTACGTTGCGTTTGCGTTGCCGCAATAGACCTAACAAAAGAAAAAGATGAAAAAATACCTGCTAAGTTGTGACTGGGGGACGTCTTCGTTCCGGTTAAGACTGGTGAATGTGAGCGATCACGATGTAGTAGGCGAGGTGACGTCCCCGAACGGAATCGCATCGGTGTATAATGCCTGGCGGGAAGAGTCGGCGGCTGCTGATGTGCCGCGTGTAGCGTATTACCGATCGGTAATTGCAACGCAGATCGCTGCATTGAGCAAGCAAACCGGCCTGGATACTGCGGGGTTGCCCATTGTGCTTTCGGGAATGGCGTCGTCGTCGATCGGAATGCAGGAACTGCCTTATGCACGGCTGCCGTTTGCATTGGACGGGAGCCATCTCGGCACGAAACACTACGAAGAGCAGGCCGGCTTTCCACACGAGATCACATTGCTTTCCGGCGTAAGGAGCGACCATGACGTAATGCGCGGCGAAGAGACGCAGCTGATAGGTCTGGGGGCGGCGATGGACCTTACCGGCCGGGACGCCATATTCATTTTCCCCGGTACACATTCCAAGCACATGTTCGTCCGCGATGGCCGGTTAATTGATTTCAAGACATTTATGACTGGTGAAGTCTTCAACCTGATGGCCAATCAGAGCATTCTCAAAGACTCCATCGATCATTACCGGCAACCCGAATTTGACGCAGAAGCATCCCAGGCATTCCGTTTGGGGATACGTGAATCGGGTACGGAGAATATTTTAAATGCATTATTTACAGTAAGAACCAACCAGCTTTTTGATTTACTAAATAAGCGGGAAAACGGACTGTTCCTGAGCGGCCTGCTGATCGGTTACGAAATCCGCGACCTGACGAGCGAAACGAATGCACACCTCGTGCTTTGCGGTGGTAATAACCTGTACCAGTTGTACAAGACCGCTATTGAGACGCTAGGGCTGGCAGGCAGGGCGACTATTATTCCATCGGAGATCGTAGACCGAGCGGCGACCAGCGGGCATATCCGGATTTTTGAGAACCAGTATTTAACATTGAATAAAACAAATTTATGAGTGAGCACACATTTTCGTGGGAGTTGTTCAACAAGGCGCCGCTGGTCGGTATTATCCGGAATATTTCGCCGGAGGACGTCAAACGCATTCTTCCCATTTACCGGGAGGCCGGCCTGACCACCGTCGAGATTACCATGAACACGCCGGGCGCGACGGATATGATCCGGTATGCCATTGAAAACGAGCATTATGGATTGAATATCGGTGCAGGAACGGTCTGCACGAAAGATGACCTGGATGCTGCGCTGGAAGCCGGTGCGCAATTTATTGTAACCCCGGTTTTGAGTAAAAAGGTTGTTAAATACTGTGTAAAAAAGGGGATTCCCGTGTTCCCAGGCGCCTATACGCCCACTGAAATCTTCCATGCATGGTCGCTGGGTGCGTCGATGGTGAAGATATATCCCGCAACGGCCCTGGGCCCCGGGTACATTAAAGACCTCAAAGCGCCCATGAACCAGCTGAAACTCCTGCCTACGGGTGGCGTAAGCCTGGAAAACATGGACGCATTCCTCAAAGCGGGCGCCAACGGCCTGGGCATCGGCGGGCAGTTATTTGACAAGAAGCTGATCCAGGATAAAAACTGGGACGGACTGAAAGCACATTTCCTTCAATTTGCACAAAAACTTGCTTAGCAATGGGTAAAATCAGGAATTACCGCTGGATCATTGTGGTCCTGCTCTTTTTCGCCACGACCATTAATTACCTCGACAGGCAGATCATCGGTCTCCTGAAACCCATTCTGGAAAAAGAATTTGTATGGACTGAAACCGACTTCGCCCGCATTGTGATGGCCTTCACGGCGGCCTATGCCGTAGGTCTGCTCGTTTTTGGCTGGCTGATCGACAAGATCGGCACCAAAGCCGGGTACTCGTTCACGATCATATTCTGGAGTGTCGCAGGCATGCTGCATGCAGTAGCGCGCAGCGCATTCGGATTCGGGGTTGCACGCGTGGGGCTGGGCCTGGGAGAGGCTGGTAATTATCCTGCGGCAGTCAAAACGGTTGCGGAATGGTTTCCGCGGAAAGAGCGGGCCTTGGCGACGGGGCTTTTCAATGCCGGTACCAGCGTTGGTGTGGTGGTGGCGTTGATGCTTGTGCCCTGGATACTGAGCCATTACGGTTGGCAGGAGGTGTTCTGGATCACGGGCGCGCTCGGGTTTGTGTGGCTGGTTTTCTGGTTGATATTTTATGATATTCCTGTCAAACAAAAGCGCCTGAGCGGGGAAGAGCTGCATTATATCCTCAGCGGCCAGGACCAGGACGAGGGCGAAGCGGAAAAGCAGCCGGTGAAATGGATCAAACTTTTCACTTTCCCGCAGACCTGGGCCTACATCACCGGCAAAGGCCTCATCGACCCGATTTACTGGTTTTTCCTCTTCTGGCTGCCGTCTTATTTCGCTTCGACATTTAACCTGGACCTCAAAAAGCCCAGTTTTGAACTGATGCTCATCTATACCGCGACGACAGTAGGCAGTATCGGAGGCGGCTACTTGTCCTCCTGGCTTATCAAACGGGGCTGGCCTACGCTTAAAGCACGCAAGACGGTTTTGCTGGGGTTAGCTATCTGTGAACTATCCGTAATACTGATCCAGTTTTCCAGCGGCGTGTGGATGGCCGTCGGGCTGATCAGTCTGGCTGTGGCATTGCACCAAGCCTGGGCTACCAACGTATTCACCCTACCGTCCGATCTTTTTCCGAAACAGGCCGTTAGCTCGGTAGTAGGCATCGGTGGCATGGCCGGGGCGGTGGGCGGCATCCTGTTCCCGATCCTGATCGGCAACCTGCTCGACAGCTACAAAGCGGCCGGGAATATCCAGGCGGGTTACAACATCATTTTTACAATCTGCGGTTTTACTTATCTTGTGGCGTGGCTGATTATCCATTGGCTCACCAAAACGCCCAAAGTAGTAGAACTCGAAGAATTGCAATGATTACTTTAAGAAGAACCGACTCCGACGACGAAGATTTCAAAACATTAGTAAAGTTCCTGGACGCCGACCTGGCCATGCGCGACGGTGCCGATCATGGTTTTTACTCCCAATTCAATAAAATAGACAAGATCCGCCACGCGATAGTGTGCTACGAAAACGGCCAGGCCATTGGCTGCGGGGCCATTAAGGCATTCAGCGACGAGGCAATGGAGGTGAAGCGGATGTATGTCTCACCCGAAGGCCGCAACAAGGGCATTGCCACACGCGTGCTCACGGAGCTGGAAGATTGGGCCAGGGAGATGGGGTATGCCCGATGCGTACTCGAAACCGGCAAGCGCCAGCCCGAAGCCATCGCGCTTTATGAAAGGAACGGTTACCGGCGCACTGAGAATTACGGGCAGTATGTGGGGATTGAGAATAGTGTTTGTTTTGAGAAAAACCTGAAAAGTTAGTCCTTGCTGATGGCGGTAATTTCAATGGAAGGAAATACGATCATGAGCGTCGGTCCGAAAAAGCATTCTTTTTTGAGATTCCCGTTGATTGTGTAATCGGGACCGTTCCTGTTTTCACTTTTAGCCCAGGTAGAATCCGCGTCGCATGCCCATGCAGACATCTGGTTTAATGTAATAGGATGGGTGAAAGTGAACAATCCACCACCTTCGTGGAAAGCGCGCGTGTTCTTAATGATCAGCATTGTAGGTCCCTCACACCCGCAATCCGGCTCGGGATCTTTTTTGCAACAAAACAAAGCGACCGAAAAGCCGATCCAAATCACCGAAAGCAGCAGTTTTTTCATGATTTTGGTTTGTTATGAATGAATTGTTTTTCATCACCGGTGCCCCTCGAACCACGCGACGATAGCCGGGTACAAGTCTGCTACCGTTTCTCCTTTTCGCCGGGCTTTGTATGTTTTTACCAAAAACTGATCGAATGCGGCAAACTGGCGGAAGCCGCGGTAGTTCACCATCATCTCTTCATTTTCCGCGATGAGTTTGTCCTGCTCGTTTTTGGGGGCGTAATCGATATAGCGGAGGCTTACCAGGGCCCAGTTCATGTATTCGTCAAACGATGATCGGGGAGTGTCATAGTCCCGGGCGGGTTTTTGCGGATCGTTCCAGGTTGCCAGATTCGAAAGCGCTTTTTCAATGCGGGCGCTGTACTGGGGTTTATCGCCCTCGGGGCCAATGAAACTGTGATTAAACTCTGTAAACAATATATTTCCCGCGACAATCCGATGCGTTTCAGGGGACCGCGTCGTGTCGGCACTTGCCCTGAGATAGGGAGGAGTTGCATGCGCCTGCGCTTCGCGGAAACCATCTTCATCGAAGGAACTGGCCGACTGGTAGCCGTTTACCAGCGGTGAGAAGATGATCTTGAAACAGTCCTGCCGGGCCGTGGGGAAGTGCTCGATAAGCCAGCGCTGCATTTCGGGCACGCCGACGGAATCGCGGTAGGTGCGGATGAGTTGGTCGTAGAACGGCTTATGGTCGCTATAAAACTTTCGGAAGTTGCTGGCTTTTGCAAATTTTTGCAAATCAGCTACATATGGCCTCAGATGGTTGCTGTATGCACGGCCGATCCGGTCGTAAACAGGGCTTTGGATAATGGCCCCGTCGGTACCAAATTCAAATGCATAAGCATCCATCTTCAATGGACTATAGCTGTCGGGGCCGCGTTTGAGCTGGGCATTTATATTTTTTACAGCCGGCTCGTTCAGGTACGGCGCGAACCAATCGACGGCTTCGCGATAGTAGTCGTTATTCCGCGCGATCAACCCATTTATTTTACGCCCGTTTTCGGTTAATGCGAACACGATGTTGAGCAGCTCATACACTTCCGGCACTTCAATGAATGTCCTGCCGCGGTGTGACCGCTGGTAGGATTTCGAAAACTTTGCACGTGGCACAAACCTGATCCCCTTGATTTCGGTGAACGCGCTGTCTTTGCCGTTCTTAAGGACCACGAAAGGATAGCTTTGGCCCGGCACTACATCGAAACTGATCGAATCGCGATCGGTAATGAAGGTGACGCGTTTGCTTTTCCCTTCGATATAGCTGTCATAAACGTCCGGACGCAGGGCTGGATTGATATTCCAGGAGCCTTTGCTCAGTTCACCGCCATCACGCACATCCGCGTTTGCGCTGCCCGCCTGCACGACGGGTATTTTCTGGGATAGTGCGGGTACGCACGTGTATATGCACAAGAGTGCAGGAAATACCGTTTTTGCAGCAAGGTTGAAGAAAGTTGCCAAAGGTGTGATTGGTTGCTAAGCCTGAATGATAAAAATTTCCCGCGCCTTATTTATTTTCAATGACAGGTAATATAAGAATTTTTTAGTTTTGGCTACAAGAAGTTACATTATCCCCGATCCTGAGAAAACCGCATGATAATCGATAAACTGGCCCTGATTTACCTGGAAAATTAAAAAATACTGCTGCAAAGAGCCGCGGGTGTGATACTTACTACATTCCCGCAGGCAAGCGGGAGCCGGGCGAATCCGATGAGGACGCATTGGTGAGGGAGATTTCCAAAGAGTTGAAAACCAAAGGGTTACTCGCCTGGCCGGCTCAGGCTTCTTCGGTAATGTATTTTTTGTGCTCCTTGCCCCATTCGATCATCGCGAGAATGATGTTGCCGAACGTTTTGCAGTAGGGCGTCGATTCGTATTCGACCAGGACAGGGGAGTCGGGGTAGACGGTTCGCTTGATCAGCTTGTTCATTTCCATTTCCTTCAATTCCCGGGAGAGCATGCGCGTGGTGATGCCCGGAATGCTCCTTTCTATTTCGCGGAAACGCTTGTTTCCATTGCATATGGAGTTGATAATGGGCAACTTCCATTTGCCGCCGATGACGTAGATCGTGTCCTGTAAAGCCTTCACTTCTTCGGACTGGTTTCTGACCAATGGTGATTTCAACATGACCGTATTTGGTATACTCTGTGATACTGATTACAAAGTTATACCAAATGACTGTAATTTTGTCTCATTCAATACAAATTGTAGACAGATGAACGAGCAATAGACAAATTTGATAACAGGCACCTGCAGCGGGCTG
>CBIHPQ010000052.1:0-21802 GCA_966211825.1 uncultured Dyadobacter sp.
CGTTCGCAACATGGCCGACGTTTCGGCGGAAATGATGGAGAGAAACCAGCTCAGCCACGACGATATTGCCTGGCTGGTGCCGCATCAGGCCAACCGCCGCATTATCGAAGCCACCGCCAACCGCATGGGCGTGGGCATGGACAAGGTGATGATGAACATCGCCCACTACGGCAACACCACTGCCGCCACCATCCCGCTTTGCCTGTGGGATTACGAAAAACAGCTCAAAAAAGGCGATAACCTGATTTTTTCGGCATTCGGAGCCGGTTTCACCTGGGCTTCGGCTTATGTAAAGTGGGCTTACTAAATCGCCTGAAAAACCATCCCCGGTTATAAAAAAAGCATGATTGGTGAAAAACGCATTTCCACCAATCATGCATATGCAAGCTACCAGGCGCCAGCCTAGGCCGACAACGCCATTCTTCCCAGGATCTCGTGCGTTTCACGGATGCGCCTGCGGGCGATAGGGATCACTTTTCCGCAGCTCAGGTGAATGTAATCGGGCCAGCGGGATGCAATATGGCGCGCATTGATGCTGTATGATTTGTGAATGCGTAAAAAATCGCTGCTAAGTTCTTCCTGTACTTCTTTCAAACATTTCGAAACCAGGTGTTTTTCATGCCGGGTGTACACAAATGTGTAATTCCCGACGCCTTCCAGGCAGGTAATGTCGCTGGCTTTAACGGAAATCGCTTTCCCAAATTTGTAAACGGTAATCGCCAGGGCGTTTTTTACTTCGCCGGTGGCGCCCGAAGGCATGATAGACAGGTTTTTCATGGGTGCAAGGACGGTTGGATTTTTCATGGATTGATCTGGCAATTGGTTATCTACTTTCATGGCTAAAATTTTGATTGACTTTCATGGCTAACAGGCAGCTTTTTGGCGGTGGCCTCTTCTCTGGCTGCGATACAAATTTGGTATAAGAAAAGGCCGTTGAAAACAGTAATCCGGGTGAATTGTAACTTTCACCTCATGAATAAGCTAAATCGGGGGGTAAACTGAATTGCCCGGTTGCTCAGCCGTTGATGCCTTTTGCAGGTTTAAAGCTATTTGAGCCCTGTTTTGCGATGATCCGGTCCACAAATACGACGTTTAAGCCGCGCATATTTCCGAATGGACTGTACCGGGTCTATTTTTGTCCTAAATGAAAATGCGTTTTAATGATCCTCGAAAGCTATCTCGCGAAAATTGGTCGTAAGCAGGTGAGCGTCACCACGTCGGCGGTGATACTGGCGGGAGCGGCATTGCTGGCGGGAACCGGGCTTTGGCAGGAGCGCTACTTTTCGGATACGCGCTTGTTCGTGGCCGGCAGCCTGGTCAACATGGCGGTCATATGGGCTGCCTACCGGATCGACGCAGCCCTTTCGCCGAGGGTTACCGGCTTCCTCCCCGACACCGATGAGTCCATTTACCGGGTTGCGCTGTGGTTCGGAGGGTACGGCGTTGTGAATGTCGCGCTTTTCTGGGTTGCATTGCCCGCCTATCACTATACCGGGATGATGGGTGCGGGTTTCGATCTATCCTGGTCGCTGCGGGTGAGCTTTTTCATCCTGAGCGGCTCGCTTATCGGCGCCGGACTTACCGAGCTGGCCTATACTTTCCGGCAGTGGCGGACTAACCAGGATGAGGTGGAACAAATGCAGGAAAAGCAGCTGCGGACCGAGCTGGAAGCGGTTAAACAGCAGGTTAACCCCCACTTTCTTTTTAATTGCCTTAATTCACTGTCCGTTCTGATCGCGGATGCGCCGGTCACGGCCGAAAAATTCGTCGATGAAATGGCCAAGGTTTACCGTTACCAGCTGAGTGTGAACGGCCCCGACAAGGAGGATATCCTGGTGACGCTGGATTCCGAGGCACGGTTCATCAGATCTTATATTTATTTGCTCGAAACACGGTTCGAGAGCGGTATCAGCATTGCGCTGGACATAAAAGATGTATTTCTCTGCGGGCAAATGGTGCCTTTAACATTTCAGATCCTGATCGACCACGCGATCCATTACAATATGGTGTCCCCCGCCCGGCCGCTCCGGATCAGTATCGCGACCACCGAGACCGGCCAGCTGGAATTCCGGCACAACCGCCAGCCCAAAATGCTCAGTATGCCGCTCGAAACCCCAGGGATTAATGTATTGATAAACAGGTATAAATTCCTTTTCAACCGCGCGGGGGCTGTCCAGATGAAAGAAGACGACCACGAAATTGCGATCATCCTGCCTTTGATATTCACATGACCCCTACCCTCATATACAACGGAATCGGCCGGCAGATATGGCTGAGCCTTTTCGGCAGGTGGATTTTCGCGTTGCTCGTGCCCTGGTTTGTGCCTACGATCAGCTACCTGCTGATCGGGGAGCCTTATCTTGCCAGCCTTTACAACTTCGCGGGCGGCACGCTGATGATCTTCCTGATGACGATCGTCGCTTTCGTCCCGCACGACTGGGCGGCGCGATACATTGCGCAAAGATACCCGTCGCTCGATTCCTCATTGAAACGGAGCGCGCTTTCTGCCGTCGCCTTCTGGATACTGACGTTCGCGTTTGTGACCGCTTACATGCTCTTTATCATGCATTTCAGGCCTTTTGAAGCGCAGCTCGATGCCCGGATGATGCTCAACGTATACCTTTTCGAGTTCGTGGCAGTGCTTTTGCTGACAGGCCTTTATGAAATCAATTATTCATTAAATAAATGGAAAACCCTGCAAGTGAATAAGGAGGCGATCAAACGCGCCGGAATGCAGGGGCAGCTGCAGAGCCTGAAAAGCCAGGTGAACCCGCATTTTTTGTTCAACAGCCTCAACACACTATCGGCGCTGATCGCCGACGAGCCCCGGCGTGCCGAGCAGTTTGTAGATGAAATGGCCAAAGTTTACCGCTACCTGCTTCAAACCAACCAGAACGAACTGACTTCGCTTTCCGCGGAAATCCTGTTCATCCGATCCTATTACCATCTTTTGCGCACACGCTACGACACGGGCTTCGAGCTTGAAATAGCCGTAAGTGATGAAGATCTTGATAAAAAAATACCGCCGCTGACATTGCAACTGCTGCTCGAAAACGCCGTCAAACATAACAGTATTCTGGAATCCAATCCGTTACGGGTATCCATTCGTTCGATAGGCGACGATTTACTCGAAATCAGTAACAACCGGCTCATCAAGTCGACGCCCGTGAAATCGACGCGCCTTGGGCTTGCCAATATCATGGCCAAATACGGGCTGCTCTCCGACCGCATGCCGGCGGTCGACGAGAGCGGGCATTTTTTCAAGGTTACCCTGCCGCTAATCACGCTCAAAACCACAAATGCATGAACATATTAATTGTTGAGGATGAAAAACTGGCCGTGCGCAAGCTGACCAAATTGCTGGAAGAAACCGCGCCGGAATTGGAGGTACGCGGCATCACGCCCAGCATTGCGGCCACAGTGGAATGGATCTCCGAAAATCGCGCGAACGGCCAGCCTGAGCCGGACATCATTTTTTTGGACATCGAACTCGCCGACGGGCAGAGCTTTGAGATATTTAACCGCGTCCGGATCAAAAGCACGGTCATATTCACCACTTCTTACGATGAATACGCTTTGCAGGCATTCAAAGTCAACAGCATCGATTATTTGCTGAAACCCGTGCAGCAGGAAGATCTCCAAAGGGCGATCCGTAAATTTTACGATCTCACGGCCCCCGGCAAACCGGGCCCGACGCAGCAGCTGAACCTGGAAGCGATCCTAAAAAACCTGCATTTGCAATCGCCCGCGCCGGAGTACCGCAAACGGTTCCTCGTCAAACAGGGCGCGCGGCTGCTTTCGATCGAAACTTCCGAAATAGCCTATTTCTACATTGATAACGGCCTGACATTCTTCAAAAACAATCAGGGGCAGAAGTTTGTAGTGGATTACAAAATGGATGAACTGGACGAATTCCTTGATCCCGGCCGGTTTTTCCGAGTAAACCGCTCGCTGATCGTCACGCACCAGGCGGTTACGCAAATGCAGGCCTACTATAACCACCGGCTTGCGCTCACATTACATCCGGTGCTGGACAAGGAAACGATCGTCAGCCGCGAGCGCGCCAACGACTTCAAGGTTTGGATGGGCAAATAAGGGTGCTTAAAACGACATTATCGCGTACTGATCGGCCAGATCGGGGTAATGCAACGCGATTACCTCCTGCAACTGCGCCCTCGCGCGTGCATATTGCGAGCGCACGGTAGCTTCATTGATGTCGAGCATCGCGGCGATCTCCTTGTGGCAATACCCGTCGACGGCATACAAGAGGAAAACCGTTTTATAGATCGGTTTCAGTTCGTGAATGAGCTGCATGATCTCCCCGGCGGTGATCTCAGACACGGCGTTGTCGGCAATGCAGGGCTCGGGAATTTCGTCGAATGCCGTGCGGGCGACATAATGCTTTTTGTTCCTTCTGAAATAGCTGATCGCATTATTGACCATCACCGTTCTCAGCCACGCCTTGAACGGCTGCTCGGGATCGTACCTTTCCAGGTTATTGAAAACCTTGAAAAAGCCTTCATTAAGCACCTCCTCAGCCTCCTCCGGTGAATACGTATACCGCAGGCAAATGCTTTTGGCATAACCAAAATACTTTTTAAACAAAATATGCTGAGCCTGGCTGTTCCCTGCAATGCAAGCCGCAATCACCGAGCGGAAGTCGTTCGGATCAAAAATGATTTTATTCAGGAATTTGAGCATAAGTTCATACTTTTCAATGGGTCATTCAGCGGGTCTACCTAATCGTTTCCGGACGCCCGTCGGGGGACTGCCCGATACAAAGAGAATAGATGTAACCGGCGAATAAAAACCGCCCGGACAGAGAGCCGGAAAGTGTAGCCGAACGGCTCGTTTTACCCGATAAACCGGCTTCGGGAAAAGGCATTTCCCCGATGTTGTGGGCCGGTCGGCAAAGAGTGGCCGTTTAACCCGCAAAAGCATCGATACGTCGAAACACCCGTGCCGCATGGTTAAATACCCGGCTTAGCCTGTTATTTTTGCGCCGATGACCAGAGAGAACACAAAAGGCGGCGTAGTGGTCGCAATGCATTTGCTTGCCTGGGCTCTGCTCGGCTTTGTGCTGGTATTTTACCAGCCCTTGTCGTGGGGAGTGAGCCTGCCGGCCGTATTTTGGGTAAAACAAATCCTGAATTTCGCCCTGCTCGTCGCCCTGTTCTATTTCAACTCACATTATCTGGTGCCCCGGTATTTGCTGAAAAACCGGGTCGTCATTTTTATTCTCTGGGTAGTTGCATTGGTTGTATTGATGCTCATAATGAGCAAAATAGCTGATCAGCAGCTGGAAATACGCAAGTATATGGAGAAGATTATGCCCCGCCCACGGCACCACGGCGGGCCGAAACCCAGGCATATCATCGACGGCATCCTGCTCATGACCACGCTGCTCGTCATGGGTGTGAGCACGAGCATGGCCGTGATCCAGCGCTGGCAGGCGGATGCACGCCTGCGCGACGCGGTTGAGAAACAGAACATTACCTCGGAGCTCGCGCTGTTGAAGGCGCAGATCAACCCGCATTTCTTTTTTAATACACTCAATAATATATACGCGCTCTCATACACCAACGTGGAGGAGTCGCGCGAGGCCACGCTTACACTCTCGCGCATGATGCGGTACCTGCTCTACGAAACGCAGCAGGACGTCGCCCCGCTCAGCCGCGAGTTTGCCTTTATCGACGACTATATTGAGCTCATGAAACTTCGTGTTCAAAGCAGCAGCAATGTGCAATACACCCGCGACGAGGCCGTTCCCGATTACCCGATCGCGCCTATGCTGCTATTGCCGTTCATCGAAAATGCGTTCAAACATGGTATTAATGCTTCGCAGCAGTCGGAAATCAAGGTCCACGCGGCGCTGGCGAACGGGGCCTTGACCCTTCGCGTAGAAAACCATATTTTTCCGGCACAGAAAGTAGCGGGCGCAGAAAGTGGCGGCATCGGCCTCAACAATACCCGCCGCCGGCTCGACCTGCTCTATCCTGAAAAGCACCAGCTGCACATGCACACCGACGAACATGCGAACACTTATACCGTAAATCTGACCATCAACCTGGCGTAAATCAAGCTAAGCATGACCCTTAATTGCATTACCGTTGACGACGAACCGCTGGCTTTGGGCCTTGTGAGCTCTTTTGTGGAGCAAACGCCATTCCTGCATTTGCACGGCAGGTATATCAATGCTCTGGATGCGCTGGAAGTGATCACGAAAGAGCATATTCATCTGGTGTACCTCGACATCCAAATGCCCGAACTCACGGGCATGGAGCTTGCCAAGGTACTGAGCCAGAGCCCGGACACGAAAACGCGGATCGTTTTCACAACTGCCTACAACCAGTTTGCCGTGCAAGGTTACGAGGTCGATGCGCTGGGTTATTTGCTCAAACCGTTCGGCTATAACCAGTTCCTGGCGACGGCTATGAAGGCCAAAAAGTATTTCGAAGCCGTGCGTGAAAGTTCGAACGAGCCTGAGCTGGATTCGAGCGAGAATTACCTGTTTGTCAAGTCAGACTACAAGCTGGTACGCATTGATTTCGACGCGATCCTGTTCATCGAGTCATTCAAGGATTACGTCAAAATCCACCAGATGAACGGCAGTCCGGTCGTTTCGCACAGTAGTCTCAAAGCCATCGAGGAGAAGCTTCCCTCGGGCAAATTCATCCGCATCCACCGGTCGTTCATTGTCTCGGTCGGCAAAGTGGATTCGATCAGCAAAAGCGCGGTGCATATCGGCAGCGTCGATATTCCGGTTGGGGATCTTTCAAGGAGCTTTTGGCCAAATGGCAGTAAATGCTTTTCAGAATTTTCTGGTAAAACTCAAAGCCACTCCCGATTTGCCGTTTGCATCCGGAAAGCTGCGCAAGTCCCAGGCGGAGCGTTTTTCCATTGCTTTTTTGCTTGCGGCAATGTTCCATATGCTCATCCCGACGGTGAGCGAACCGAGGGCCATATTTACCATCGAAATACTGCGCTGGGAGTTGTTACCGTAACCCGTGGTGCGCATCATCCCGTTGCCATCTGCCTTCTTTTTAAAGCCTATTATACCCAAAGTGATCTGGCCTGTGCCCCCCACGATGCCAAGCGCAGGCGCACCGCCGCGCATCCTTCCTGTGGCGATCTGAATGCTGTTCACGGCCGTAGAGGCGACGTTCACGCCCATGAGCAACGTTGAGGAAATGGCAAATGACGGTTTCACATTGTTGACATTTTGAGTGCTTCCCGGTGCGTATTGCGGCTGGATCATCGCACATTCTTCCTTGCTCAACCCGCTCCTCGCGATCCATTCCTCGACTTTGTTATCCTTCATCTCCAATATCGTCGCGTATTTGTAGCGGCTGTTGATATCCTCCGCAGCTGCCCTTCCGGCAGTTTGTTCAACCAGGTAACCCACGGCACAAATGGTACCGTTCTGGTCGATGAAGCAAGGTTTGCGCTCGCTGCGCTCGTAATTCTTGGGAAAGATTCCGGCCGACCTGTATTCATGCAAAAGGTCGAGCATATGCGCACGTTTGCTACGCATTTCAGCCGACAAGCTGGATACGTCGCGTTGTCTGAGTTCCTTTTCCGCATATTCGAGATGTGCGGCAATGCGGATATGGTCATCCGTATCTGCATTCGGAGCGGTTCCGTATTTTTTCTCGAAGCTGATGTCCCCGACGATCGGGTTAATCGTCCCTACGGTGCGCTGGCGCTCTTTCCACACGCATATGAGCAAGAGAATGGCAAAAGCGGTGGTAACAAATGTTTTCATGGCAGCGATGATTAACGGTGGTTACATTCGCTTGCATTGACAGAAATTCGGGGGGCTTCCGTTGCATTCGATCAATTATTTTTGGTTATAAAAAAAGGCCCGCAGCGGTGCGGACCTTTGTCATTCAATAACAAACATCATTTTACGCCCTATGTGCTTTCGCAACCGACTCCACGAGCCCGCGCATGTACCCGATCGCGAATAATGCGCCGTAATTGCTGTAACCGGCGTGTTCGTTGCTGTCGCCCACGACGGTAGGCACGTGATCGGGGCGCATCGGGCCGCGGAAACCTACTTCGTAATAGGTTTTCATGGCTTCGTACATATCGGTTTTGCCGTCGTCATGGAAGGTTTCTTCGAAGTTGTTTTTGTTGCCACGAACATCACGAAAATGCACGAAATGGATTTTCTTACGGCTGCCGAAGTACTTGATCACCGACGGGATATCCTCGCCCATCGTCGCGAATGTGCCCTGGCATAATGTAATGCCGTTGCTCGGGCTCGGCACGATCTCTATCAGCCGTTTGAATGCATTGGCAGAGGTCATGATCCTGGGTATGCCCTGAATTTTATCCACCGGCGGATCGTCCGGGTGCAATGCGAGCTTCACGCCGACCTTTTCGGCTTCCGGCACGACGGCTTTGAGGAAGTATTCGAGGTTCTTCCACATCGTTTCGTGGGTGAAGTCGCCGTATTTGGTGAGCGGCTTGTCTTTCACATCCTGATAGTCGAACGTGCTCACGAGCGCTCCCCCGCGTGAGGGTGCGTCGAGCCTGGTCCGCGCCCAGCTGATGACCGGCATCCAGTTGTAGCACACCGTGTCGATCCCCGCTTTTGAAAGGTTTTGGATAAATTTGATGAAGGTCTCTATCTCTTCATCCTTGCCATCAATGCCCAGCTTGGTTTTTTCGTACAATGACGGCGGGCCTTCGATAACCCGGTAGGTGATCCCCTGCTTTGCCCAGAAGTCGCGCACGGCCACAATGGCCTCGTACTCCCAGTTTTTAACATTGCTGAGGCCCACACTTTGCGGGTTGATCCCTCCTACCGCACCGAGCACATTCATTTGCTTCGAAAGCGCAATGCGGTTCGGGTCCATGCCGAAGAAATGCGCCAGGCAGAACTGCATGCCACCATCCTGGGCATAACCGGCCATTTGCCTCGTCTGAGCGGCAAGTGCCTGCGGCCCGTTCAGTGCAGCGGCGGCGGCCGTCGCGGCCGTCGCTACTGTTGCCAGCGCGCTATTTTTGATAAAATTCCTGCGAGTATTTTCCATCTTATGCAATTACTTGTCCCACCAGATTCGGGTCATGAAAACATCGGCACCCTGCCGGTCGATCGCCGCCTTGAAGTTCGGGTTAATGCCCTCTTCGCTGAGCGGATAGCGCAGGCGGCGCGGGATCTGGCCGTTGGTGTCGTTGCCGAGGTAATTTACGGGCGTCAGTACCGGGTAACCCGTTCTGCGCCAGTTGGCCCAGCCTTCGATGTGGTTAAAAGTGCTGGCAGCCAGCAAATATACCTCCGTGTGGATCGCATTCATTTTCGCGGCGAGCGTTCCTCCTTCGGGATACGGGTTTTTCGTTGCATAAGCCGTGATATCCGCATTGGGGATGGTCGCATTTGCCCACGACATCTGGGCCAGCGCCGCCGACTGGCCTTCCTGGAATGCCGCCTTCGCATTGCCGGTAGCCCAGCCACGCTCGATCGCCTCCGCTTTGAGGAGCTGCGCTTCGGCGTAGCTCATGTATATCCACGGCAACGCGATGCCGATCACGCCGGTTGCGGGGCGGGAATAATTATCCAGGTTCTTTTCATCGAGCTTCGATAGGCCCGTTGCATCAGTCGCATTCGGCAGGCCGCGCTGGTTCGCTGCGCTGGTATCGCCGTTTTTCAACATGGAAATAACCGATAGCCGCGGATCCTGGCGCGCTTTCATCATATCGATGAGCGTTTTTGCCCATTGTACACCCGCATTCGGAATGTTGGTCACATTGGAGCCGCTCGGGCCGAGAATCCAGGAGTTCGGGTTGGAGTTGATTTCCGCGCCGGTGTTGCTGTATTTGATGGCAATCGTTTCGGCATTACCAGTGATCAGTCCGCCGTCGATGGCTTTTTTGGCCCAAAGCTGCGCATTGGCCGGATCGGCTTTTTGCATCCGCATGGCCAGGCGCAACATGAGCGAGTTCGCGGCACGTTTCCATTTGTCGAGATCGCCGCCGTAGATGTAGTCTGCTGCTTTCGGGATGTACCGGGACGCGTCGAATGCCTTGCCGGCTTCTTCTAGCTCTTTCAGCATATCCATGTAAATAACCTGCTGCGCGTCGTATTTCGGCGAGAAGTTGGCATCGATAAAGCCTTTGCCTGCTTCAAAATAAGGGATATCCCCATACATATCGGTCGTCCGGGAGAACTCCATCACTTTCAGGATGCGCGCCATCGAGAGCACGTTCACATTCTTCGGGTCATTCTTTGCGACCTCGATCAGGTTCACCATGCTTTTTACAGCATAGGTGTAAGAGTTATCGAAAAACGCGGAGTTGATTTCTCCTAAAAAAGTATAAAAACTGCCTTTGTAAAAAGTCGCGTCAATGGACGACATCTGCTGGATCAGGCAGGCTGCGTAACCGAAGTTGGCGCGCCACGCTTTGGAGGCCGGACCACTCGCCGAGCCCGTCAGCAGAAGCTGCGACTGCCCGAGCAGGTAGTCCACCGGCACCGTGTTCGGCGCATTAGGATTCACATTAATTTCCTCAAAATCCTTGGTACAGGCCCCCGCTCCGGCGAGCAAGGCAAGGCATATGGTTAATTTTTTAAGCATGATTTTTTGATTTAAAAGGATCAGAATTTCAGGTTCAGGTTCACACCATAAGAACGTGTCGGCGGCGTACCGGCAAACTCCACACCCTGCGCATTACCATTGTTGTAAGTCGCTTCCGGGTCGATCACCGGCACCTTCTTCATTAGCACCGCCAGATTGCGCCCCACAATGGACACCGACGCGCCTTTGAACGGCAGTTTGCCCAGGTAACGGCTTGGGATCGAGTATTGCAGGATGATCTGGCGCAGTTTGATAAAGTCCGATTTGTAAACAAACGGCGTCGCTATGGCCGAATACCAGTTGCTGTAATAGGCCTGCGCAGGTGCTTTTGCCGTATTTCGCTCGCCGGTTTCGGTTACGCCTTCGCCTGTTACGCCGCCTTCACGGCCGACCAGCGTCGCTTCGTGCAAGCCGAAACGATAGGCCAACGCATTGGTACCCGAGTAAATGTAGCCGCCGAACTTACCATCGACGAGCACGCTCAATGTAATCCCTTTGTAAGCAAATGAGTTGTTCAGACCCAATGTGTAGGGCGCTACACCCGAGCCGAAGGTGCGGATATCACCCGCCATCGCGAGCCCCTGCGAGTTGTAGACGATATTACCGCTGGCATCGCGTTTGAAATCATACCCTTTGATCTGGCTGTAAGGCTTGCCTACATCCTGGTGGATGAACGCCGACCCCGGCCTCGACTGGTCCACACGCAGCGTTTGCAGGTCGCCGTAAAGGCTCAGCACCTCGCTCGCATTGTAACCCATGTTGAAGGAAGCATCCCAGGTGAATTTCTTGCCATTCACGATGGTAGCGCCCAGCAAAAGTTCGATACCGCGGTTGCGGATCGCCCCTACATTGAACAATGCACTCGTATACCCGGAAGTTTCTGAAATAGTGGCACTTACAATATCGTCGGTCGTTTTACGGTCGTACACTGCGAAGTCGACATTGAGCAGATTGTTGAACAATTTAGCTTCCAAACCTAATTCGGACACCGTCGACGTGAGCGGTTGCAAACCGCCATTCGGTACGCGCGTTCCATTGATCTGCGCCAATGCAGACCCCAGATGCGCCCCGCTGAGCGAGTAATAAAGCGACAAATTGTAAGGATCCGTATCGCCTCCTGCCTGCGCCCACGACCCGCGGAATTTCAGGTAATTGACCACGGAAGGCATTTTCAAGGCCTCGGAAGCGACAAAGCTCACCCCGAACGACGGATAGAAAATGCTGTTCTTCCCTTTCGCGAGCGTCGAAAACCAGTCGTTGCGGGCCGTGGCCGTTACGAAAAGGTAGTTGTTATAGGAAAACTCCGCCGAGCCGTACACCGAGTTAATGCGTTTTTCAATGTAGGCCTCGGTGACGGTGCGGGCCGCCGGATCGATGTTTGAAACATCATAAAAGAACGGGATGTTGAAGCTGTTGTTGGCCGTAACCTCGTTCAGGTTCGTCACCTGCTTCATCATATTGCCCCCGAAAAGGCCATTGAATGCAAATTTCTCGCCGATCTTCTTGTTAATGCCCACTAAAAGCTCCTTGTTGGTTTCGGTAAACTCGCGCAGCGACGACGTGTAGCTTCCCCGCAGCACATACCCGGTACCGTAAGGCTCAATGCTTTTGTAGCGGTAGTTAAAATTGTCGAAACCAATTCGACCTTTCACATATAACCAGTCGGCAATCGTGTATTTTGGTTCAAATGAGGCGATAACGCGTTTCTTGTTATCATCCTGCTGAAACTGCTCCGTGGCGAAATAGGGGTTCTGGGTGTACTGGTTATCCGACCATACTTTTTCATTGCCATTCGCATCAAACTGCGCGTTTTTCAGCACATCTACGTCCAGTGAGGTCGGCAGCACGTACATCGCGAAGTTGGCGTTACCCGGCGAGTCGTTCACGCGCGGACGGTTGTGATTTTTCTCGATAATGTATTTTGCATTGGCTACAAACGAAATGCGCTTGCCCAGGTTACCATTCGTATTCAATGCAAAGTTGTTGCGGCGGAGCGTATTGTTGGGCAACACTCCTTTGTTGTTCAGGTCGTTCATCGAAAGCCGGTAGGTTACCTTTTCGGTGGCGCCTGTCAAAGCGATGGAGTTGGTGAAAGTGGTCCCTACATTGTAAAACTTGCGGAGGTTATCCTTCGCGGCCACGTACGGGCGCTCGACGCCGTCGTAGTTCATGGAGTTGCTACCGTCCAGGCGACCGCCAAAGCTGTTTCGGGTCGCGGTTTCGGCTACGGTGGTCGGCTTCACGCCGTTGCTGCCGAGGCCGTACTCATATTGGTAATCTTTGTAGGATTTGAATAAAAGGTCTTCCGCAAGGAAGTTACTATTCACCTCCACACCGATGCCCTTATCCGCCTTCCCGCCTTTTGTAGTAACCAGAATGGCGCCATTGGAAGCCCGCGAACCGTATAATGCGGCTGCCGTAGCGCCTTTGAGCACGCTGATGCTTTCGATCTCGTCCGGGTTCAAACTGGAAATCCCATCCCCACGGTCGGAACCGGTCCAGGAACCTTCCCGGTTAGCGCCAATAGCGACCGACCCCAGGTTATCATTGTTGATAGGAATACCATCCACGATGATAAGTGGCTGATTATTACCCGAAATAGAGCCATTACCCCTGATCACTATACGCGAAGAGCCACTCGGGCCGGTGGCTGTGCTGGAAATGTTCAGGCCCGCCACTTTGCCTACGAGGCTGTTCGCAATATTCGTCGAGCGCGCCTGCGTGAGCTCCTCGCCTTTTACTTCGGAAATGGCGTAGCCCAGCGCTTTTTTCTCTTTTTTGATACCCAATGCGGTTACCACCACTTCATCGAGCGTCTGCGTTTCGACGGCCATTTTCACGTCCACAACCGAGCGCTGGCCTACTGGCACCTCCTGTTTCTGGAAGCCGATCGAGCTGAAAATCAGCACCGATTCCGCCGAAGGTACTTCGAGCTCGTACTTACCATTCACGTCCGTATTGGTACCATTAATGCTGCCTTTCACCAGCACATTCACGCCCGGCAACCCTTCGCCGTTGTTGTCGGTAACCGTCCCGCTCACCTTGATATCGGCCTGCACAGCGCGGCTGCCTGCCATTACCTGCATTTCCCCCGCCGACGGCCGGTTACCGATCGCCGAAGTTTCGATACGCCTCGGCAGGATCATATAGGCATTCTTCCGCACCCGTTTCAGCGTCAGGTTCGTCGATTTCAGCAATGCTTCCATGTTCTTTTCCGCCGAAATGTTTTTGTCAAATACAAAATCCGTGACGGTAATGCCGCTCATCTGGCTTTCTTCGAAGAGGATGTCGGCATTGTAATATTTCTTGAGTTGCGAAAGCACGTCGAGCAGCTTCACCTGGTTGGTCGTTTGCTCCGGGGGGAGCATGCGGTTTTTATGCGCGTTGAAGGCCAGTACCTGGGCATCCAAGGGCGGTGCCGCAGTTAACATCAGGCCACAGCAAACAAATGACAGTAATGATCTTTGTTTCATACGGGGATCTGGATAGGGATATATTAAGGTCTTTATTTCTGCAAAATCAGGTATGCCTCGCCCTCGCGCGCCAGGCGGAAATCGAACAATTCGGAAAGCAATGCAAGCAGCTCCTCTCCGCTCTCGGGCTGGAATGTGCCGCTCACGGTACGGCTGGCAAAGCGGTTGTCCTTGATCTCCACTTTGATACCATAATGTTCCTGCAACTGGCTGGCCACTTCGGACAGGGGCGTTTTGTCGAAAACAAAGCGGTTACCAGTCCATGCGGTCAGTTTCCCGGTGTCGGCATTAGCCTTCACGACGGGTTTTGCGGCCGATTTCTCCATGGTCACCAGGTCGCCGGGCTTCATTACGAGCTCTTTTTTCTGCTTGCCTTCGGAGAACAGGACGTGGACCTTGCCTTTTTTCAGCAAAACCTTCCCGCCTTTCTGCCGCGTGTACACCGAAAACTCCGTCCCAAGCACCATTACCTCGAAATGATCGTCGGTTTTGACCATAAACCGTTTGTTGTCAATGGTGTGGGTTACGTTAAAAAACGCCTCGCCGTTCAGCTTCACCTCGCGGGTCTTTTCTCCGAAACCGAACCTCGGTACCTGCATCGAAGTGTTGGCATTCAAAATAACTTTCGTACCGTCGGAAAGCTGTACCGAACGCGTTTCACCGAATTCCGTCGCATAGGTTTTGTACAAAATCCGGTCGCGGCCAAGCCATGCGCTCATGCCCAGCACGAGCACGGATGCAGCGGCCATTAACCACGGCCGGCGGCCGATTCGGCGGGTCGCCGCGGCCGGAACATGTTCCTGCGGGCCTTCATCGGCCGATAATGCGGCATTGGGGTTCTCACGCATGTAACGCACGTAGGCCTCGTAGCGCTCCTGGCCGTCAGGCAGGAACTGCGGCGACTGCGACTGCCATTCGGCGAGCCATTCAAAATACAATTCCTGGCTTTCGGCATGCGCGAGCCATTCGGCGATCAGCCGCTTCTGCGCCGGACTTGCATTGCCGGCGAAATACTGGAACAGGAGTGCTTTGTTTACTGACAATGTGTTCATATCAGTGTTTTTAAAAATCGAATGTGTTAAGGATGTTTTCGGAAGTGAATGCTCAGCTAAAAAGCGAGGAAACGATCAGCAGCCAGGTCCAGTGGTCTTTCAACCCCTGCCTCAATGTGCTCAATGCCTTGCTGATATGGCCCTCGACCGTCCGGCTCGACAGGTTCATTTCCACCGCGATCTCCTGGATCTTCTTATTCTCGAAACGGTTGAGCATGAACACTTTCTGGCATTGCGGCGGCAGTTGCTCCACAATGCGGTCGATCCGGCTGGCCAGTTCTTCGAAATACATCAATGCCTCGGGCCGCTCGGGCGAAGCGACGTCATAATGCGGCATGAGTTCGAAGGAATCGGTGTTTTTGAGCTCGCTGGCCAGGAAGTTGTAAGCCCGGTTCTGCACCGATTTGAACAGGTAAGCCCTGTAAGATGATTTTACAGACTCATAAGACCGGTTTTTCCAGAATGCATAAAACATTTCCGAAACCAGATCGGCCGCGGCGTCTTTGGAATACAAAAAACCGACTGCATACGAACACAGCGGACTGTAATACAACCTGAAAAGCAGCGCACAACCCTCCTCGGGACTTTCCTCAAATGTTTTACGGATAAAGAGCTCCCGGTCTGGATGGACCCGGTCTGGCGAGACCCGGTCTGAATATGCCGTGTCAGCCTCCTTACCCGACCGATCCTGTCCGATCCGCTCCGCATGTCCGTCCTCCGGCTCTCCCCTACCCATTTCCCAGGATGGCCACTTCTCGTTATACTCCGAACCCGGCGATGAAAGCATTAGTAAACTTTAATTATAAATTGGGATATTTCTAAAACTGGCTTTTAGAAATAAGACAGGAAAATGCGGGGGGACACGTGGTCAATTGTTCTATATTTTTAAAAAGTTGCATTTTCGGAATTGCTTGTGTCGCAGAGACGCGATTTGACAGGCGTGATTGCCAGTAACTTGTATAGTCTGGTTTGGGGGATGGGATAACCTAAAAAGTGCGGTTTTTTTTCTGAATGGGGTATAACTGCGGAACGCTCAAAAAGTAATACCGGCTGAAATCATAATTCCTCTGGATCGGGGAATGGTGTAGCTCAAACCTGTAAAGGCATCGTTAAACCTTTCCACTTTTTTCAATTGCTCAATCCAGCGCACGGTAACGGGGATCGTCACTTTGCCCAGATCGAACTCCACGCCGACACCTGCCAATGCGGAAAAGCGGCCTTTTTCAAGTTGGTTGTTCCCCTTGTCGTCAAAGTTGCTGGGCGTACAGGTGCCGTTGGCGCAGATCAGTCCGGAGCCTTTCACCTTCCAGTAGGTACGCAGCACATAACTGGTACCCGCTTCTGCAAATGGCCGGATTTTACCATCGAGGATCGTGTACCGGACGAGCAAGGGTAAATTAATGGCCATAGTTTTCCACTTCCAATTCATATAGTAGTCGCTTCCCTGTTCGCCATTGACCTGATTGGTTTTAAACCGGTTGATACCGGGTTGCAAACGAAGCGACCAACCCCGGCTGGAATTTTGCAAGGCATAGCTGATATCCGCCGCCGCCATGATCCCGAAGCTATTGTCGCTTTCCGTAGTTTTGGGTACGATCATCGAAAGCTGGGGACCCAGCATCGCGCCAAACTGCCAGCGCCTGTTATCCTTCGCCGACTGCGCAAACGTGGCCGTTTGAACGACGGCGATCATCATGATCAGAATAGAGAAACGTTTCATAGCTATGCCGGTTTACATTGTAACCTATTGACACATAAATCTAAACATTTCTTGCATTGAAACTTAGTATATTGTAATTTTTTCAAGAGAAATCAATAAGCGACGACCAGTGCAGATTTCTGATGGCCCGGATTGCAAAATCGGGTAGCGATGTAAAGCTGGCAGCAATGATTTTTTTGTATCAATCCCGGGAAAATCCCGTCAGGGATGTAACGATAAAGAATACGTTTGCGCGGTTGTTATATGCCCAAGGGCATTTGCCGATGTCTCATATCGTATCTGACTACCAAGATTTCATGCCTGACGGCATTTGGCATACCTCCATTTCTTCAGCGACTCCGGCAATCGTTTATGTGCAATCCTTAACCTGATACTATCATGACGAAGATGTATGCCTGCTCTTTTCAGTAGACGATATTGCGGAGCTATTCCGGGAAATTTCCGCAAAGCCCATCAACATCGTCCAGCCACTTCGCGAAATGCCTTATGGAATGGAGTTTTACATTGCCGATCCGGATGGAAATTTGATTGCGTTTGAGTTGATAGGTTACAAACCATGGAACAGATTATCAGACGCTTCACCTCCGGCGGCATTTGAATGCAAATGGGCGCCTTCCAGGAAAGCGCCCACGATGAACCACTGACCAAAAAATCGCGTTGCGATGTGACATTGGTAGCAAGAAGTTCTTTGGGTAATCGATAAAAATCCCGTTAGGGATGTAACAACACAGGATGTGTTTGTTGTATGTCAATTGTTTATTCGTTCCAGAAGCCCCCGCAGCCGCTCTAAATCTGTCGCTCCCAACGGCGCAAGCGGACTTCGGAGTAAACCACTTTCGACCCCCTGCATCTGCAACCCCGCAGCAATGGTACGCGGCAGTCCGTTGGCGGTGATGAACGCAAGCACCTCCGATTGACGGTCAAATACCTGGCGGGCCGTCGCGAGGTCGTTCGCGAGGATTGCATGGTAAAGTTCATGATTGAGCGCCGGGATCAGGTTCGGGGCGGCGGTACACCAGCCCGCGGCACCGGCAGTAAATGCGGCCAGCGCGAGCGGGTTGGAACCGTTGAAAAACACCACTTCCTCCCCCAGCACGCGCCGCAGGTAATGCATCCGCTGCACATCGCCCGTGCTTTCCTTGATCATCGTGACGTTCGGGATTTCGAGCAGGCGTTTCAGCAATGCAGGCGACATGTCGATACCACCGGTTGCGGGGTTGTTGTAAGCCATAATGGGGATTGAAATGGCCTCCGCGACTTTCCGGTAATGTTCGAAAATTTCGTCGTCTGTCAGTTTCCAGTAGCTCATCGGGATGATCATCACAGCCGCCGCACCGGCATTTTCAGCGAATCGGGCGTGGTAAATGGTTCGTTCGGTAGTGAGGTTGGAGACACCCGCTACCACCGGCACACGGCCGGCCACTATTTCGATGGTCGCTTCCACGACTGCTTCTTTTTCGTCGTCGTTCAGGTAAGGCAGCACGCCGGTGCTTCCCAGAGGGGCGACGGCGTGCGAGCCGGATGTCACCAGTCTGTCAGTTAGTTTTTTAAACAAACTAATATCAACTTTCTCGTCCTCATCGAACGGCGTTATGGGATAGGCGATGATACCTTTCAAGGTTTTCGAATTATTCATTCAGTTTATAATAAATTGTATTTCAACTATTTAACCTAAATACATTAAACCACTTAAAGGTCGCGGCCCTCCTCTTCCCGAAGTGCTACGCCCAGGTTTTGAAGCTGCGGCGCATTCTCGCAAGCCAGGTAACGGGCCGGTTCGGTGTCGCTCAGGTTCTGGTGACGGTGCCATGCCCAGCTTGGGATGTACACCGCGTCGCCGACCTGCCATTCTACTTTCTCGCCCTCGACTTCGGTGTAACCTTTGCCTTCCAGCACGTACAATACCGTCTCATAAGTGTGACGGTGGCGGTTGGTGAGCTGGCTGGGTAACAAGCCACCGACGGTCATGCTCACATTTTTGGTAGGCAGGTCGACGAAGAAAACCGGGTGCTTCCTTTCCGTTGAAAACTGGCTGTGCTCGCCGGCTTGCTCCACGTTGCGGTGAATGAGTTTTTCAGGCTTCACATACACGGGACGCGCGAAGGTTTGGTGGAAATCTTTTGAGCTGAATGGATGGGTTGTCGTTTCCATGGTTCTGAAATTTTTGGTTGTTGTTGCATGATTGCGATACAAAACAACCGTATTTTTGGACCAGCTTACTGGTTCAGAAATTACAAAAATAAATAGTCCAGATGTTAAGACCCTGGGAGCTCGTCATACCGCTAGACCGCGCCAAAGAGAAGGCCATTTACATGCAGATCGCCGACGCCGTGATCGCCGCCATTCAAAGCGGAAAACTGGCCGCAGGCAGCATTCTGCCCGGTAGCCGGCAACTTGCCGTCCAGTTGAATGTGAACCGGAACACGATTGTGGAGGCGCTGGATGTGCTCACGGCCGAGGGCTGGCTGGTACCGAAAGAGCGGCGCGGGATATTTGTGGCGGATGTGCAGCCGGCAGCTTCACAGGAAAAGTCATTGGTCAGGGAGTCAGGGGTGGTCAGGGAGTTGGGGATGAAACCATTGATCACGTTTGATGACGGCCTGCCAGACAGTGCTTTGGCGCCTATCGACGAGCTGGCGCGGGCTTACCGGCAGATTTTCGCACGAAAAGGCCGCCGGCAAATGATGGGTTACCGCCACGAAGCGGGCGATCCGGAGTTTCGCGAAGCGATCGCACAAATGCTTAACTATAAACGCAGTATGCGGCTTTCGAACGACCAGGTGTTCATCACCCGCGGCAGCCAGATGGCCATGTTCCTTGCCGCCCATGCATTGCTGCAACCGGGTGACCACGTGCTCATCGAAAATCCGGGGTATAAGCCGGCATGGGAGACTTTCACACACGCAGGCGCGGGCCTGTTACCTGTGAATGTAGACGCGCACGGGATTGTGATCGACGAAATCAGGGCGTATTTGAAAGATTATCCCAACATTAAAGCAGTGTACATTACCCCTCACCACCAGTTCCCTACGACGGTTACGTTAAACCTCCGGCGGCGGATGGAGCTGGTGGCGCTGTCCAATCAATATGGTTTTACGATCATCGAGGACGATTACGACCACGAATTCCATTACAGCCCGCGGCCGGTGATGCCTGTGAGCAGCCTCGAACAGGCACGCAACTACGTATATATCGGGTCCATGAGCAAAATCGTCGCCCCTGCGCTGCGGATCGGTTATCTGGCATCCTGCGCTTCGGTGATTGACAAGGTGAGCCATCTGCGCAAGATCATCGATGTGCAGGGCGACTTTATGATGGAACAGGCTGTATTTCAATTAATTCAGGACGGAGAGATCCGCCGGCACCTGAAACGGACGACGGCCCTTTATAAGTCGAAACGGGACCATTTTGAAAAACTGATCCTGAAATACCTTTCCGACAAGGTACATTTTACGAGGCCGGAAGGAGGGCTGGCATTCTGGCTGACACCGAAAAAGCCCGTCGACCTGCTGCAATTCACGGCCACATTAAGCCAGAAAGGCATTGCATTGATTTCGCCGGATACATTTTGTTACAAAGGCTTCGCCAACGGCCTCAGGCTCGGCTATGCATCGCTATCCGAAGCGCAAATGCAGGAAGGCATCGAGGCCATCGCCAACAACTGGCCGATGTCCGACGGAGAAACCTTTTAAATTTTCATTAAACACATACCGGTATGATCAGGCAAATATTTGAATTCAAAAAAACCGACCGCAAATGGCACATTCCCGTGCTGGCAGGGCTGTGCGTGGGCATACCGATCCTGGGCGGCTACTTTGCGGGTGCGATGGCGGGCGGGAAGCTGGCGTCGATGTCGGCGCTGGTGATATTATATGTGCATACGTTCAGCATTTCCGGCGACCTGCGCGGCGGCGGGATGGTCACACTCATGGCGTGTTCGTTCGGCATGATGCTTTCCTTTCTGGTCGGCGCGGTTTTCGGGTTCAATCCCTACATCGGCGCATTGGCATTGGGGCTGTTCGCGATGGGCGTGCACCTGGCATTGTTCTACCTGAAAATGAACCGGCCGCCGGGCAACTTCTTCTTTATCATGATCGCCTCGGTAGCGCTTTGTATGCCATTTGATTTACAAAAAATCCCTGCAAATATCGGCTATATCGGCATCGGGACGGTCATTTCCTGTCTGCTCGGGCTGGGTTATACATTACTGGTGGTCAAAAACCATACACCCGCCCCCACCCACACTAAAAGCAAATACGTAAATCTCGTCGAATCGGCCACATTCGGGTTTATGGTGGGATTTTCACTGCTGATCGCGCATTTGCTGAAACTTGAAAACCCTTACTGGGTACCCACCTCCTGCGCGGCCGTAATGCAGGGCGCTAGTGCGCAGCACGTGTGGCAACGCAGCCTGCAACGCGTACTGGTCACATTAATCGGCCTGGGAGTGGCCTGGATGCTGCTGTTGCTCCATCCTACCCCGCTGATGCTCTGCGTGAGCATTGTCATTTTGCAGGTGATCGTCGAGTTTCTGGTAGTGAGAAACTACGCAGTGGCGGCTATTTTCATTACCGTACTCACCATATTCCTGGCCGAATCGGGCAGCAACCTGTCGGTAAGCCCCACCGGCCTCATAGCCGCACGCTTTATTGACATCCTCATCGGCAGCATCATCGGCGCGATCGGCGGATGGATCCTGTACAACGAACACGTGCACTGGATCGCCACCCGCCAGATCAGAAAAACCAAAATCGCCCTCAACAAAAGAAAATAACCACACCCACCACACCTGACAACACCTCACAATACCTGACAACACCTGACCAACCTTTCACCCCAACTCCACCAACACCTTCTCCAACAACGCCTTAGTTTGCCGGATACCTTCGTCGTTGGATGGCTTCGTCGCATCCCCGCCCATGTCGCGCATGAGGCCGCCTTCGTATTCAATGCCAACAATGCCGTTGTTCCAGC
>CBIHPQ010000053.1:0-21790 GCA_966211825.1 uncultured Dyadobacter sp.
ATTCCGGTCAACATTGCCGTCCTCGTAAAGCATTTTGGGCGTCAGTGTCTTCACATCCACTTCATAAAAACCCTCTTCCATGGTGCCGTAAAGGATTTTCCCGGCAGGATCGGTCAAATGCCTGGCATTGCCGGTGTGCCTGCCCGGCATCGCGGTGTAAGGAATCGTGCGCACCTTACCCTGGCCGTCGATCGCGTAAGGCCCTATAAAAAGCTGCTTACTTTCGCGGTGGACCATCCGGTTGGCGGGTGTACCACCGATGCTCTCAGGGCGGACGGTCTGTTTCAGGTCGGTACCGATCTCGTACAGCTTGTCGGAAGAGCCGAAAGGCAAATGCGGGCCGTACGTTACCGCCCACAGTTTCCCGGCCCAGGGCACCACTGCCCCGGTACCGCATTCTCCCTCATTGTTATACATTGCCAAATGCGGGTAAATGCCACTGTACGACGGTTGCTTAGGGGTTTGGGCTAATATCGGCTGGGAAATGCACATCACCGACCCGGCCACAAAAGCCCACACACGATTTCTTTTCATCGAAAGACTCATAGGTTTTAAAATCAACTGGAAAATTTAAAATTAATATCCGGCATTCTGTGTGATGTTAGGGTTCACACGCCGCTCTACGGCCGGGATCGGCCACAGATACTGCCGGGATTTGTCGAAACTGCGCTGGGAAAGCACTTTCACATCGGTCCCGAAACCGGAGTAATCTGCCAGGCCATCATCGTCCAGCGGCGTCACGCCGGGGAAGGGCCATTTGGCACGGTTCTGCGCTGCCGGGTCAGGCAGGCCTACAACGGGTGTCGACAGAACCCTTTCGGCCAGTTTCCAGCGGATGAGATCCATGTACCGCAATCCCTCGCGCGGTAACTCCACGCGACGCTCCCTGCGCAAAGCTTTCCGCAATGCAGCCGCACTGGTAGTGGTTATAGCAGGAAATGCATTCGTTTGTTCAGCACTTACCCCATATGCCCTCGCCCTGACCTGGTTAACAGTGTTCAAAACCCTTTCATCGATCTCTCGGAGCTCAATTTTGGCCTCTGCGTATGTTAGGAGCATTTCCGCGTAACGGATCACAATGGCGTCGTTGTCCTCCACGAGGCGATCGGGCCAGGTCTGGTCGATCCCTTTTTTCCAAAGCAGGCCCGTAAAGCTGGCAAATGCGGCCACGGCGCGGGTGTCTTTGTTGGGAACCCGGCGGTTTTCTTTCGAGCTGAACACCGTTAGGGAATCCGGGTGCGGCATGTAATTGTAGCCTAGCCATTGCGTGTTGAACTCCACAATCGTCGCCGTAAGACGGGGATCTCGATTTTTGAAAGGCGCTTTGGGATCATACAATGCCGATTCGTCGATCGGCTTCCCGTCCGTGCACTCGTACGCGTCCATCATGTCGCGCGTGGGCAGCTGCGCGCCGAACCCGCCCGCATTACGCGAGATGTTGTCCTGCACATAACCTGCGCCATTGAAAACCTGCTGCTTTTCATCCCTGGGCACGCTGATGATAATTTCTTTGCTGGTCTCCCCGGCTTTCAGGAAGAGTTGCGGATAGCTGGCGTGCAGTGCATACACGCCCAAATCCATCACGGCTTTGGAAGCGTCGCGGGCGATCTCCCATTTGCCAGTATACAATGCCGTGCGTGCCCTGATGGCCAGAGCAGCGCCTTTCGTCAGCCTTTTTGTTTCAGAAGCACCATAAGAAACGGGCAGGTTCGCTGCGGCAAAATCGAGTTCGTCGAAGACAAATTGCAGGACTTCGGCCTGGTTTTTGCGGGCAATGCCGTAGGATTCTTCCAAAGTTACCGGTTCCGTCAGCAGCGGTACGTCGCCGAAATGCGTGATCAGCCGCGAGTACTGATAGGCGCGAATCAGCCGCATTTCCGCTTCCAGGCGCAGCATGACGGCAGCCGGGGTGTTGGCAGCGGCGCGGTCCTTGTTGGCCAGGAACGAGTTGACCCGCGCAATGGCCTTGTAGGAATTAAGCCAAAAGGTTTGCACGTTGGCGTCGTCGGCGTTCATCGTGCCGCCTATTACAGCGTTGGTGAGCTGCCCGCGATGCCATTCGTTATCGCTGAACAGCTCATTGTCGTTACCCCAGAATGCGAGCCGGTACAGGTCGTTCACGGCGAGTTCCAGCTCGGTCTGGTTAGCATAAAATGTGCCGGTAGAGGCTTCGGAAAGCGGATTCAGATCCAGGGTATGGCAGCTGGTCGCACCCGCCAGGATTAATATAAACAGGGTCTTTTTCATGTATTGTCAGTCAAAAAAAGGGTTTCTAAAACCGGATGGTAGCACCGGCCATGAAGGTGGCCACAATCGGGTACGAATAGCTGCCCGATTCCGGGTCAAGGTATTTGGGGAACTTGCTGAGCGAGAACACGTCATTAGCCGACAGGTAAAGCCGCAGCGACTGCACGCCGGTCTTTTTCAGCGCATCCTGTTTCAGGGTGTATCCCAAAGTGATGTTCTTCAAACGGAAATAGGCCCCGCTCAACAGCCAGTAATCCGACAGCGCATAGTTGGCGGCATTCGAAGTGCGTGAAAGCCTCGGATAGGTCGCTTTCAGGTTCTGATCGGCCGTATTGTTATTACTCCAAAATTTCCCAACCATTTCGGCGGGCATATTGCCGAATGCTTCTGCAAAGGGCTGCGTCACTTCCGGGCTAAGCCGTGCCAGCTTTTTGGCGACTCCCTGGAATGTTATACCTGCATCAAAACCCGTATAATCAGCACGGAGATTACCACCGTAGAGATAGCGCGGCAATGCCCCTCCGAGCAGCACTTTGTCATCGGTCGTGATCTTCCCGTCCTGGTTAATGTCCACGTAACGGACATCCCCGGGTTTTGTAGTTACATTCAGCACCGGCGCTCCTTTGATTTCGTCCACCGTTTGGAATAACCCATTGGAAACATAACCAAACCATTCGTTGTACTGGCTGCCGTTTCGGACGATCTGATCACCCCGGAATTCCGTGCCTTTCAAATCCCCAACGGTGGATTTAGCATCCGAGAGGTTGGCCGAAACGGAGTAATTCAGCTTGTTAATGCGGTCGCGCCAGCCGAGTTCCAACTCCCAGCCTTTTACATTGAGCGTTCCGGCATTCTGGTTGGGTTTGTCGTAACCGAGGTAGAGCGGGATGTCGAGCGGCAGGAGGATATTGGTGGTTATTTTTTTGTAATAGTCCGCTGCCAATGTGAGCCGGTCGTTCAGGAACGAGGCATCGAGGCCGAAATCCACCGTCCGGCTCGTTTCCCAGCTGATATTTTCCACTGCGTAAACCTGCTGTGCGCCGCCGGTGAGGGGGACTACGCCTCCGTTTTGGTAAAACAATGCCGTAGAGAAGTCGATGGTGGCCATATAGGGATAATAGGCCGGGTTACCATCCTTATCGAGCAGGCGCTCATTGCCGGCTTCACCCCACGAGCCCCGCAGTTTGAGGAAAGAAAGCCATTGGTTGTTTTTGAGAAATTGCTCCTCGGAAATCGTCCAACCTGCGGAAACAGACGGGTAAACCGCTTTTCTGTACCGGGATGCGAACCGCGACGAAAGGTCCGAACGCAGGTTTCCCTGGATGAAATATTTGCTTTTGAAATTATACTGCAAGCGGCCAAAAAACGAATGCAGGCCCGATTCGTTCGCGCTACCGGAGTTGTCGCGCAGTTCCGTCGAACCCGAGTTGAGGTATGGAAAGCCCGTCAATGCAAACCCGCTGCGCGATGCGCCGAGCGATTCCTGTGAGCGGTAATTTTCCTCAAACCCAGCCAGAATATCAACCGAATGCGCCGAATTAAACTCCCTCGCATAATTTACCAACACCTGACCATTGATCGTCACCCCTTCCGAGCGGCCCTCATTCAGAACTGTCCGCGCCTGGTTCACGACCGTACCCAGGGTGCCGTCGGGATTCGTAAACCGGATCTGCTTGGAGAAGTATTTGGTTTTGTCCAAATCAAACACCGGGGCTACCAATGCCGTAAGCGTGAGGCCGTTTACGGGTTTGTAGTTGAATTGCATCCGCCCGCCCAGTTGGTTGTAAAGCTGCCTCGTAAAGCCGCCCTCGCGGAGCTGCGCCATCGGGTTGCGACCGTCCTTTCCTACTGCCAGTTTGCCGTTTTCATATACATCATCATAAATCGGCGGCATGATCCGCGCTTCGTAAATGGGATTGTAGGTGCTGTTGGGAAGCTCGTTGGCATTGCCTATGTTGGTCGTCCTTTTGTAAAAAACATCGAGGTTGACGCTGATCTTGTCATTCACCTGCATATCATTATTGACCCTGAACAGGTAACGATCGTATGAACGGTTATCATAGAACGCACCCGAGCTCGCGTAACCCAGCGACGCCTTTGTTTTGATTTTGCCTGTTCCTATCGTGAAAACGAGGTCATGGCGCTGGCGCGGCGCACTTTTGCGGGTGAGCATCGCCTTTTGCCAATCGGTGTTCGGGAAGCGGTCGGGGCTGACGCGGTTGCTGTCGAGGTAGGAAGCGACGTAGGCATCGGCAAACGGCCCTGCGGTGGCACCGTCGTTGACCGCCTGCTCATTGAAATAGCGCATGTAATCCTGCACACCCACATATTCCGGCGAGGCCGTGGCGCGCTGCACACCATATTCGTAGGTGTATTCAAGGCTCCCCTGGCCGCTTTTGGCGCGTTTTGTCGTCACCAGGATCACCCCTGCCGCGCCGCGCGAGCCATAGATTGCCGCAGAAGCCGCGTCTTTGAGCACAGTAATGTTCTCGACATCGCCCGGGTTCACATTATCAATGCTGGCCACCGGCACGCCGTCGACGATCACCAGCGGGCTGTTGGTACCGATGGTGGTAATGCCCCGGATAAGGATGCTGGCACCCGAGCCGGGCGCGCCGCTGCTGCGCGTAACGGATACGCCGGCAACGCTGCCCTGCAATGCGTCGGATACCTGTATGGTCTGCCGCCCGCCCACATCCCGTGCGCCGATGGACGAAATGGCACCGGTAAGGTCTTTCTTACGCTGGGTACCGTAGCCCACTACCACCACTTCCGAAAGCGCATTATCGCTCGGTTTGAGCGAAACGTCAAGCCTGGTTTGGGCACCCGGGGCAATATCCTGACTTTGGTAGCCCAGAAAAGAAAATGTGAGCGTTACGGTTTCGCCCGCCGGCAAAGGCAGCGTGTAGTCGCCGTTCGCGTCCGTGACCGTTCCGCGCTGGGTGCCTTTCACCACGATGCTAACGCCGGGCAGTTCATTGGCGCCCTCCCCGGTAACCTTTCCCGTGAGCTGGCGCACCTGCGCTACCAACGGGCTAAGCGAGCCAAAAAGCAGAACGCAGCCAAGTAGAATTTTTTGTCGCATATTTTTTCAATATTTAGGGTTTCGTGCTGTTCAGGGCCCTGACCGGCACAGATTAAAATTTGAGTTAGCAAATATAAAATTGGACATTACGGTGATTTTTAAATACGCTTAGCCAGTTCGCTATCCAAAATTATGGACAACCTAAAAAGCTGACATACAGAAGCTTATTGTATGAGTATTATGGAGAATGGACAAGACAAGGCGAGCTCTTTAGACCTCCTCGATCACTGTTGTCAGCTCGTGGCCAATACCTACGGCAAGCCCGACAGTATGGAATGGACAAACAGTGATTTTATCAGGCTTAGCAATATCCTTTACAAAAAGACTCAGGTGCAGATCAGCCCGAATACGTTGAAGCGGATTTTCGGGAAAATTAAAACGGACGCACGATATTACCCGCAGAAGGCAACTCGGGATGCGCTGGCGCAATATGTCGGGTTCCCGGATTGGGATAGGTTTATCAATGCGCAGGCCGGAAAGCAGCCGACCCGGGCGATCCAACGGCCCGATATCCAGCCGTTAATTCTTCCGCAGGCGGACGTGCCGGCGCCGCAAGTACATACCCGAAAATCTCCGGTGGGAAAGATATTACTGGCCGCTTTTGCATTGATTATCATCGCCATTGCCGGCTGGCGCGGGTTTCTTTTATGGCAAAATAAGGAGGTGTCAGTAACCCTGTTCTGTAAAAATCCGGACGGCGATAATCCGCATTCGGCGGTTTTTGTATTACGGAATTTTGATCATGTTTCACAGCTCACAAATGACTATACTATCGAATACGGCGACGGCGACAAAGCGCAGTTGAATGCGAAAGACAGCGTTTATTCGCATTATTATGAAGTTCCGGGGCGCTATTTTGCGGTACTAAAAAAAGACGGTATCGCAGTCGACACCGCGCCCGTTTTCCTGCATACCAGCGGTTGGTCCGCCACTGCAAACATGATGTACGACACCACCCGCGTGTACCCGATCGAAGCGCCAGGCTTGTTTACGAATGACTATAACAACATCAGTGCCAGTGAAATAGCCCGGGCGGGCGTCGATACCAACCGTACCTTCTTTGTCGATTTTGTCAATACCCACCTCACCGGCATCGACGGCGACAACTTCGAGCTCCTGGTGGACGTCAAAGCCTCGCCTCCGCGGCCGGGCGTGCGCTGCTCGCAGGTGCGCCTGACCGTGTACGGGGATTCGTCCAATCATATGGTCGATATTATGAAACCAGGCTGTGTGCATTGGAGCAAACTGCAATTTTCGGAACTACACAAAGACGGCCGCTCCGAAGGCCCCAACTTCCTCGGCGCCGACCTTACCGCAGGCGGGACCGTCGAAATGAAAGTGTTAAACCGCCGGGCGACGTTATTAATCAATGGCAAGGAGGCCTATAAAAACACCTATCAGAAAGCGCTAAGGCATATTTACGGGCTGGACATTATGTTTGCGGGGATCGGTACCGTGCGATCGGTGCGGTTGAAGGATTTGAAAACGGGGAAATTGTTTGCGGGGAATTTTTAGTTTATGGCCGTTTCCTGCTTTGGCACCACTTTTCTCTTCTTTCTCCACCAATTAAGCGCCATTATAACGCCAACAGCCAGCAACACAAACGGCCAGACCGCCACCAGGACCACTGTAAATGCACGCAGGTTCCCTACGCCTTGTTTGAATGCATCGGCCAGTTCTGGAAGAAATGGATTGGAGGTATCAATGGACTTGAAGAAAATAATATGTAGCGTGGAATATTTGATATCGCCATTTAGTTGACGGAATTGCGCCTCGGTCGCTTCGATGTCCGTTCGGATTTCACCCAGCTCTCTTTCAATTTCCAGGATGTCCTTCACCGTATTAGCCTTGGTGAGTAATGCCCGGTAACGGTTTTCTATGTCTTTTTTTGTTTTCAGCCTCGATTCCGTATCCACGTATTGGGCCGTCACATCCTCGTTGGATATGGATTTCTCCCGAAAGTCGGTAGTCCCTTTCGTGGCCGAAGCCAGAAATGTTTCGAAACGGGCCGCCGGCACGTGGACTACAATCGTATAGCTGACGTCATCACCGCTACGATTTTCGTCGTCCCGGCTCACATAAGCCTTATTAGCCTTCACCGACGCCATAATCGTCTTACGCGTGGCATCCGCATCGTCGGTTTCAAATTTAATGCGACCAGTTTTAATGAATTTTTTTTCGGTGACAACTCCGGCTGCTGCTCCTTCCCCTTCCTCCGCTGGGGGTATTGCTGCAACCGATTCTAGCGTTTTGTCTTCATCCTGAGATGGGGATGCGACTCGAATTAGATCAGCTTGCGAACTATCTTCTTGTTTTGGCCCACTACATCCGGCGAGCACAAACATCATGATCGAAATTGAGAGAAGTCGTTTCATGGTTGTATTTATATTTAATTTTCTTGAATATATATTTGTAACTGATTAAATGCAACAGGCTTTCTATAAATATTTTAGATGAAAACAGACTACAAGCAAACCGATGAATAACCGGCTCGTAAAGATGAATGTCAGGGGATTATTACCAAACTCGGCCCCGGCGGGGCCTCCTGTTTGTAGCACATAGGGGTCGACGAACGCGCAGGCTCCGTAGGTGCCGCCTACCATGAACAGGCGGCACCTACGGAGCCCGTTGTTCCATTTCGCATCGGATCTCCTATAAACAGGGAGCCGCGCTGCGGCTGGCGGATTTCGTATTAATCCCTTACCTTTGTACCCAATATGTCAAGGTCTGAAATTACATATCGCCCATCTGCTGACATTGCAGCCTGACGCCGGTCTTCTGAATTAACTTCTCTTCAGGACCCGCGACTATCTCCTGCTTTGATCGACATTTCTCCACGCTATGCGCGGACAGGCGATGTGCTGCCCATAGCTCAGACTTTTACAACCATGACATCTTTAACTTCATACGGGTGGAACATCCATTTTGAACAATATTTCCATACTTACAAGACACAGGGACTCGAAGCGGGACGCGTTACCGCCATCGAAGGCTTCCGCCATAAACTCGTTACTGCCAAAGGCCACGTCGATGCAATGCTTTCAGGCGCGTTGATGAACAGTGCCGACAATTGCGACCTGCCCAAAGTCGGCGATTGGGTCGCATTCAAAGCCTATGATAGTGAAGGCATTATCGTGTCCGTATTAACACGAATTAATGAACTCAGCCGCAAGCTCCCCGGCCGGACGACCGAAAAACAGGTGATCGCGACCAACATCGACACGGCGTTCATCGTGCAGGGCCTCGACCGGGATTTTAACCCCATGCGTTTGCAGCGCTATATCGTGCAGATCATACAATGCAACATTCGGCCGGTCGTACTTCTGAACAAGCAAGATCTTGTAGCCGACCCGGAAAGTTACCGGCAGGAGGTGATTGCATTAGGCTACGATTGCCCGGTGCTGTTGCTCAGCGCCACGGGGCATGAAGGTCTGCCGCAATGGGCTGCGAACCAGCTGCTTCCCGGTAACACGTACGTCCTCATCGGTTCATCGGGTGTGGGCAAAAGCACGCTCGTCAATGCGCTGCTCGGTTTTCGTTTGCAGGAAGAAGGCGCAATCAGCGATTTTAACCAGAAAGGAAAGCATACCACTGTTTCACGGAACCTGGTGATGCTGCCGTCCGGGGCAATGCTGATCGACTCCCCGGGCATGCGCGAGTTCGGCGTTACGCTCGAAACGGACGATCAGGGAGCTAGTTACCATCCAATGCTGGCAGCGCTTTCGGCCGAATGCCGGTTCCACGACTGCACGCACCGGCACGAGCCCGGTTGCGCGGTAGTTGCGGCTGTACGCGAGGGTACGCTTCCGCGCGAGGTGTATGACAGTTATCTGAAAATCAGCCGGGAGCAGGCACATTACCAGACCGATTCAGCAGAACGCAAGCGGATCGAGCGGCAGTTTGGGAAGGTGGCCAAACAGGTAGTGCAACATCGGAAACAGCGGAAATATTGAGGTAAAGAAAAAGAGGAACATGCCGCCCCTCTCTTTACTCAAACTACAATGAAATCATGTCCGGAGACCGGACAGGGTTAAAAGGTACCGTACCCGGATTGTCTAATGATTTTTGACAAAATCACGGGTGAACGGTGTTTGAGAAAACAGGCATTCAGCAAAAAGCCCCGGCGCGATAAGGCGACCGGGGCTGAACTGACACTTTAATATCCGGGATTCTGAACGATCTTTTTGTTCTGATCCACAACCGGTTGCGGCACCGGGTTCATGTACATTTTCTTGGTAAAAACATGCGGATGGTTCAGGCCGACGACCTCGTACACCCATTTGCCTTTGTTGTCGTTCGGCGACGTGTTGCTGATCTTCATGCCATGGAAATCCTTGTTCATGACATCCTCCGCGATTACCCAGCGGACGATGTCATAGAATCGCTTAGCCTCAAAACACAGTTCCACCCTGCGTTCACGACGGATCGCCTGACGCATCGTCTCCTTGGTCAGGCCCGCGGGTAATTCAGGCAGGTTCGAGCGTTTGCGGATCGCGTTGATCGTGGCGTAAACCGAAGCATCCGGACCAACAGCTTCATTCTGAGCCTCTGCATAGTTCAGCAATACCTCCGCATAACGGTAATACACATAGTTTTGCCCGCTGGCAGCACCTCCGCGTGGCTTTAACGGGTTAATTTTCTTTTTGAAATAATAACCTGTGTTACCTACGTCGTCGGTACCGAAATCGATCTGGTTTTTGGAAGGCCTTACTTTGTCGATACGGGTGTAAATGGTATCGGTTTTGGCCATCCAGTCCTGCTTGTAAGGCGCGCCGTCGTAAACGATGAAGTCGTAGAAGCGTTTTTCACGGTTTTTGTATGGATTCTGCGGGTCGTAGCCGGAGGCCGGGTCGGAAATGGGTTTGCCATTAGCCATCGCAAACTGATCGACGAGCTCCTGGGTCGGGCAGTAGTTGCCCCAGGTATAATACACGCCATCGATCCACACCGGGCCCCCATATTGCTCGTAGTTGGAGCCCATGATCACCGCTACCACCTGCCGGTCCCAGATCACCTCCGAGTTGTACTCGTTTTTCTCCCACCAGAATGCATTCACATCCGGGAACAAAGCATAGGTACCGCCGTAAGTATCCATGAATTGCTTATTCGTGGCCGCCGCCGTGGCCCAGCGTTTGGCGTCGAAATTGCCGAAACCTACGAGCTTGTTGGGGTCTGCCCCGGCAGCAGGCGTGGCCGCATTGAATGCCGGGCTTGCCGCGTAAAGTTCCAGCCAGCCTTTGAGCGCGAGCGCCGCACCAAGCGTTGCGCGACCCGCATCAGCATCACCGTTGCTGTATTTGACGGGTAGTGCTTTATTGGCTACAATTTCACCTAACTCTTTGGTAATGAAATTGAATGTCTCCTCAAATGTAGCTCGCGAGCGATAGAGTTCTTCCTCTCCCATCGTGTTGCGGTCCAGAACCTCGGTAATGATCGGCAGGCCGCCGAGGTGCATGAACAGCTCGCTGTAACAATAGGCGCGCATGAACCGCACTTCATCAATTCGCTTTTTGCGGTAAGCCTCGGAGAAGTTCGCCGAGTTCTCGGTCACTTTCTGGATAAACAGGTTGCATTTGCGGATTTTGAGAAAGCCGGCAGCCCAGGAAGCGTAGTCGGTTGCATTGCCATTGGCATGGTCCATGGGCGTGCCGTTGTTCACCGCCGGGTCCACAATGCCCTGCCGCCACGAATACGATTTCCAGTAGAAGCCCGCGTCGTTGTCGTCCGTGAAGTTATCGAGGTTGTCGGGCGAGTTCCATTTGTTGGAGAGCGCGGCGTAGATATCGTTCAGAAACAGGTCGGCATTACCTTCCGACGACCATTGCATGTCGTCGGTCAGGCGGCTTTTGATGTCGTTTTCGAGAAAATCTTCGTTGCAGGACGTCGTGCAGAGGCCGATGGCCAGCAGAGCGAGCGAAATGGTATATTTTATTTTTTTCATTGGTTCGAAGGTCTAATCAAAATGTCACATTAAGCCCAAACACATACACTTTCTGGTTCGGATAGGCGGTTTCGCGATCGGTATAGCCCACTTCCGGGTCCATGAACTTCAACTTGCTGAATGTAAGCAGGTTTTGTCCCGACGCATACACGCGCACATTCTGCATGCGGATGGCACGCGTGAGGCTTTTGGGAAGTGTATAGCCGATGATCGCGTTCTTAAGGCGTAAATGCGCCGTGCTCGTCATCCAGAAATCCGACAGCTGGGTATTGTTCGCGTAAGGTGCCTGGGTAGCGCGCGGGTAGCGGGCATCCTGCGTCTGGGGCGTCCAGCGGTTGTCGTAATATTCGTAGCTCGAATTACTGTTGTTGTTATTGAACGGAATGGTCTGGAACTGGCGGATGTCCAGGCTCGCCAGCGACGATCCCTGGAAGAACAGGCTCAGGTCGAAGCCCTTCCAGTCGGCTGTCGCATTCAAACCATAGGTTAGGAGCGGATAAACAGGCTTGCCGATCACCACTTCATCGTTCGAGTCGATCTTGCCGTCGGGCACGCCCTGCGGGCCGCTTACATCTACATAGCGAATGTCGCCCGGGCGTAACGCACCGAATTGGGTTACATTGTAGCCATCTGCCGTGTTGATCAGCCCGTCGTCGTTTTTGTCGTCCCCGGTGCCGAAAATACCATCTGTTTTATAGCCAAACTGGGTGCCCAGTGCGCGGCCGGTGCGGCTGCGGTTCGGGTTGTTTCGCGTCGCGGCGGTCTCGAAGACCTTGATCATCTTGTTTTTGGCATAACTCACATTGCCATTGATACCCAGCCGCAGGTCGTTCTGCAAGCGGTAATTGGTACCGAGGCTCAGTTCTATCCCATTGTTTTCCATGATCCCGCCGTTTTCATCCGCCAATGCCAGCCCATATTCCACCGGCACGCTCACCGCAGGCGGCAGGAGCATTCCCGTGCGTTTTTCGTGGAAATAATCCGCTTCGACGGTTAGCAAACCACGCCACAATGATGCTTCCAGACCAATATCGGTTTTGGTAGAAATCTCCCAGGTAATGTTCTTGTTGGCCTCGTTGGGCACCACGGCACCTTGCACCATCGAGCCGGGACCAAATGCGTAGGCATTGCCATTGAGGTTATAGCCAGTCAGATACTGAAAAGCCGTACCCGCCAGGTTCCCCGACTTGCCCCACGACCCACGTACTTTCAGGTTATCGACCCAGCTCAACCCATTTTTAACAAAATTCTCCTCAGAGATCACCCAGCCAGCCGAGAATGCCGGGAAATAGCCCCAGCGCGTGCCCGGCGCGAAATAATAGTGGCCGTCATAGCGCCCCGACGCTTCGAGCAGGTACTTGCCCGCATACGCATAACCCACGCGGTACACGTAGCCGATCTGGCTTCCCGTCGACGATGTCCCGCCATTATCGAAGTCGTTTTTGTTGGAACTGCCCATATTCAGCTCGTCCACGTCCACGGCGAAATTGTTGCGCCGGGCGGAGAACAGCTCGTAGGTGTTGTTGCGCGCCTCGGCCACCAGCAAGCCGGTGAAATCGTGCTTACCAAATGTGTTGTGGTAATTGAGATAACCCTGGTAGGTGAATGTCTGTGTTTTGATAAACTGCTGCGCGAGCCAGGAGAATGCCGCCGCGCCGCCTTCCGCTGTTGAAATCTCGCGTTTGTAGGTATAAGGCGTGGTCGTGAGATCCTGGGTGTAGTAATAGAATGGTTTGTGATAACCCTTCTTGGTGCGCTGGCTCGGGTCGTAGCTGAATGTACCTTTGATACTCAGCCCTTTGATAAACGGCAGTTGCTGTTCAATGGCAATGGTCGTCAGCAAAGTATTGTTTGAATTTTTGGTATAACCTGCATTCAAAACCCCTACCGGCGAGTTCCCGGCAAATTCTCCCCATAACCCATTGCTATAATACAGCGACCGTATTGGCACGTATTTGAAGCCGTTACGGAACAAATTCCCCGCCGAAACCGCCGTATCCACAGACGAAACGCGTTCCACCGAGCCTATCAGCGACAGGGATACCGTCGTAGTTTTGGTCGCCTCGGCCGTCAGGTTCATATTATAGCTGTACCGCATATATTTCACCGGATCGAACATCCCGTTTTGTTTCAGAAACCCGAAGCCCGTCTGGTATTTGATTCGCTCAGAACCGCCGCTTAGCTGCAAAGTGTAGTTCTGCATCGGCGCATGCATGTTCACCAGGTCCTTGGTATTGCTGATGGGATATTTGTCGGGGTCCTCGCGGTTCAGGTTCGCATAGTTTTCTACCAGGTCCGTCGCGAATGGCAGCTGCGTGCCGGTCGGGTTTTCATTCAGGTATGCCTCGTTTTTGAGCCGCATATAATCTTGTGCGCTCAGCATTTCAGGGTAATAGGTTGGTGTTTGGGAACCATAGTAGGCCCCGAAAGACAACGTGGGGGCACCGGTAGCGCCCTTCTTGGTGGTTATGAGCAATACCCCGTTCGCACCGCCCAGGCCGTAAGGTGCCACTGCCGCGGCGTCTTTCAAAACCGTCACGGTTTCAATGGAGCTCGGGTCGATCTGGTTGATATTGTCGCGGATTACGCCATCCACCACCACAAGCGGCTTGTTATTGCCCGTGGTACCAATGCCGCGGATGTGTATTTCCGGCGAATCGGACCCTGGCTGGCCGCCGTTCGGGCGCATGCTCACTCCCGCCACGCGACCGGCAATCGAGCCGGAAACGTTAGGCACCGGGTTTTCGGCGATCTCGCTGCCTTTCACAGCGGCAATGGAACCCGTCAGCGTCGATTTCTTTTGCGTACCATACCCTACCACCACAATCTCGTCCAAAGCTTTGGTATCGAGCTGCAATGCAATGCTGAGGTCGGTGCGGTTGCCGACGGTCACCTCCTGAGAAAGGTAGCCTACGAATGAAAAGATCAACGTGGCATTGTCGTCCGGCACGTCCAGCTGGAATTTGCCGGAGACATCGGTAGTGGTACCGCGCTGCGTGCCTTTGAGGATAATGCTCACGCCGGGCAGCGGCTCGTTGGTTTCCGGCGAGGTTACCGTTCCTTTTACCGTCCGGTCGGCGGCCGACGCGAGATTACGCTCTGTCGCAGCCGGCAACTCGCTGGTTTTCTTCGGCGCGCGGGAAAGCAGGATCTGGTTGTTGCGGACGCGGTAATTGATTTCCAGCGGAACCAGCAGGCGGTCGAGCACCGCGAAAAGCTTTTCCTGCCGGGCGTCGATGCTGACAGTCTTTTGGAGATTTACCAGGCCGCTGCTATATGCAAATTTCACCTTGGTACCCTGTTCGAGCCGCGTCAGTGCCTCGTTCAGGGTCACGTTTTTGAGGTCGAGCGTCACATCACGGTTCAGCAGCTCCTGGGCCGGCGAATGGCTCGCCACAGCCACCACCGAGAACAGACTGATCAATAGTAACTGATAAAAAGTCAGGCGCATGATATGGAGTAGCAATCTATGCCATGGATGAAAAGGTTTTTTCATAATTTTACAGTTGAACTGGTTAAAATTCAGACAATAGTTATCCTGCCAAGCCTGCCTTCGGGCGAGCCTGTGAACCGCACGTTCCGGGATATTTTAGCCGGTTTCCGATCAGGGGTGTCGTAACCACTCCTGATTTTTTTATGGCTAAAAATGCTGGGGGGAGGTAGTTATGTTTTCATGATTTTGTCAGGGGATTAATTTGGGTTAGCTAAAAAGGTCATTATGTAAACTGTCAGGAAGTAAACTGCCATTGAATGTCAGTCTAAACGAACCGGGCCGCCGGGCGGTCGAAGACGGTTAGTACGTCGACATCGCACATACCTTCTGCGTTCGGGTTGACGTTACCTGCACCCCTGCCCTTTCAGCGTAATGCTATCGCCTTCGAGCCGGTAGGTGCTTCCCAGCAGCGTATCGATCATTTCCAGGATTTCGGGCAGTCGCTGGTCGGTGAAATCCACTTTCAGCCGGCAGTCCGCCAGGCCATCGTCCGCGAAGCCGATCTTAACATGGAAAGTCTGCATCAGCCGCTCGGCCACTTCCGTCATCGGGGTATCGTTAAAAACCAGTGATGCCGACTGCCACAGCTCCTTGTCCGTGGCCTTTTCCTGCACCTTTTGTATTTCCAGATGTTTGCTTGTCTTTTCAAAAACCACCTCCTGCTCCGGTTTCAGCACCACTCGCTCCTTCTTGTTCCCATCGCTTACTTCCACCACGCCCGTCGCTACGGACACCTTGAATGTGGCCTCACCCGGAATGGCCCGCACATTGAAACTCGTGCCCAGCACTTTCGTTCGCAGATCGCCCGTATGGATCACGAACGGTCGTGACGAATCGGGTTTCACATCGAAAAACCCTTCCCCGGAGAATGACACGTGCCGGTTTATGAACGGATGGCTATGCGACACTTCCGCACCCGGATGCAACCATATTACCGTGCTGTCGGGGAGCATATGCGGCACGATTTTCTGCTTTTGGTTAACAAACACGACCCGGTCACCATCCGGCCGGTCGCTGTACTGCGCCATTTTCCCGGGCTGCCGATACAAAACATACAGAATCCCCAGGCCGACGGCCAGCACTGCCGCAATGCGCCCGACATAGTCCCACAAATTATAAACCGGCGTCGCAGGCTCGTCGTTTTTACGCAATTCGGAGAGGTACGATCTGATGCGGTTATACAGCCGGTCCTCATCGGCGGCAGTGAATGGCGCATCGGCTGGTTCGTCCAGCTGCTGGTACCATTCGTTCACCAGCCGGCGCTCTTCGTCCGTGCAATTATTGGCCAGGTATTTTTTCAGGGTTTCAGGAGATAACGGGGGCTTTCTCATTAGGTGTAATTTTTACACTTATTAATCAACTAACAGTACAGTCCGGGAAAAGCGGGTGTAACCCTTACTCCAATAGGAATTTTTTTTCAAAAAATTGGATGTGTCAAATGATTGGGAGGATCAGGACCGCCAGCGCGATGTAATCCTTCATTTCCACGCGCAGGATTTTCAATGCCTTACTGATGTGGGCCTCCACCGTTTTCTCAGAAATTTCCATCTGAACGGCAATTTCTTTAAGGCTGTAACCCTTGCGGCTGAGTGTAAAAACCTCCCGGCATTTCTCCGGCAGTTTGAGCAGCGATTGCTCGTAGAATTCATTGAGGGTATTGAAATCCAGGTCCTCGGCGGTGACATTATCCGGCACAAAGTCGTCGTCCAGCGTAGACACCTGCTGGCGCTGTTCCTGGTGGTAGTAATTGATAATGCAATGGCGCAGCGTGCCATTGAGGTAAGCCTGGATATTTTTCTGAATGTCAAACTTATGCCGCCCGAGCCAGAATTTCACGAAAGTTTCCTGCACCAGGTCCTCCGCAATCGCCTTCATCCCCGTCTTCCTAATGGCGGTGTGTACCAGCAGCCGCACATGCCTGCGATACAACTCCCTGAATGCCAGCTCCTCGTCCTGCTCGCAGATCAGCGTCATCAGGGCTTGTTCGGAATAGCTGCTGTATGGATGGTTCACGTGTGATGTGGTCTGGTAAATCGTTAAATGCAATCCGGAAACACCCGCAAAAGCGGAAGGTACTTACAATTTAATGATATAAATCATAATAATTATCCATCCTCAAAAACAAAACCCCGCAGAACAGACCGGCCCATCTGCTCCGCGGGGTTTGGCATTAAATGATCAGATAGACGCCTTCGCTACGGGTAAGCACACAGGCATTTCGTGCTTGCCCCCATGCTTGAAAGTCAGCTTTTTGACCAGCAGTTTCTCGGGCGCAGCAACACCCTCTCGGATTTTGACGAACTGATTGACGGCTACATTTTGCAGCTTTTGAACCTTTCCACTGCCATTCCAGCGGATCTCGATCTCATCGATCATGCGCGCCTGCCCGAGACCGATCTCGCGTTTGAACGGCTGAGACCCGAAACTGCCTCCCGACGATACAACGCGGTAAACGCTCCGGGTTTTCCCATTTTCAGTAAAGGTCAACTTGATTTTCGAACCGACGGCCGCCTTGTTGGCCGTCACGCCTTCCAGATCAACCGAAATCCAGTTATTATCGTTTTGCCCCGGGTTCATGAAAAAGGAGTTCTGGTACGCATCGCCGATGTAGGCGCCGCCCATTTCAATGTAAATGTCCTGGTCGCCGTCGTTGTCCATATCGGCAAATGCAACCGAATGCCCTTTCTGCAAGCTACCCACCTGCGCGGAGGTGGTCACGTCGGCAAAGCCCCTACCCTCGATATTCTTAAACATTTTATTGGGTATCAACGATTTGTAGCTAGGGTTTCCCGTTCCGATGAAGATATCAAGGTAACCGTCGTTGTCGATATCCCCGTAATTACCTCCCATTGCAAAGCCGGTTTTGTCCAGGCCCATGGCTTTGGTAACATTCGTGAATGTGCCGTCATGATTATTGTGATAAAGTACCGGCTGGCCATGAAACTCGGGAGAATTGCCCAGACGTTCGGCAGTTGCGTAGTAACTCAGGTTATAGTCCATCGTGTAGTCGCCGCAGAGGATATCCTGCCAGCCGTCGTTGTCATAATCCCAAAACCAGGTGGCAAAACTACGGTTCTGGTCTTTATCCAACGCAGCCGCCTGCGTTACATCCTCGAAACTGATGCCGCGGCCGTTCTCACTGCTTCCCATTCCTTTATTCCGGAGTAAAAACCGGCGTCCGCTCAATGTTGAGATGAAAAGGTCGTTCCAGCCATCATTGTCGTAATCGGCTGAATTGACCCCTTTGACGAATGCGGCAATATCCGTTTTCGTTTGCTTGGCCACTTCGGTAAACGTCCCGTTCCTGTTGTTCAGGTACAGCTCGCAGGCATGGTAATTGGCGCCGATGGTGGTTTCATTCCCGATAAAAACGTCGAGCCAGCCGTCGTTGTTGAAATCGTTCCAGGTCGCTGTCTGCGTCGGGTGCATGGACAGCAACCCGGCATCAATGGTGACATCGGTGAAAGTGCCGTCGCCATTGTTCCGCAGCAACGAATTGGGCTGTTCGCCGTACGGCCCGTTCAGCCAGGCGCCACGAAGGACGAAAATATCCTTGAACCCGTCGTTGTTGTAGTCGGTCTGCATCATATGCAAGCCGCCGGTGAACTTGTTCAGCCGCGAATGCTCCGACTTGTCGGTGAACGACCCATCCCCATTGTTTTTGAAATAATGCATGGGTTCGCTGAGGTCCCAGCCCGACATTGCCAGATCGAGAAAGCCATCGTTGTCAAAATCCTCGGTGATCACCCCGCCGGCCATATTCCTGACATCCAGTTTCAAATCCGGTGCGATATCCTGAAACGGCTTCACCGCCACCGGGTCCTCGCTGTCCATAGCCGGGATGAGCATTGTTTTCGGCACGCGCGACGGGTACTGCCCCAAGGTCATATACGCAATATTCAGCAGCCACAATGCCTCGTAGTCATCCGGTTTCTCGGCCAGCATTCTTTTGTAAATATCGACTGTCCCTTTCGACCCTTTGGTATTCTGATGCACGCCGCCGTTTTTGATGGGCAGAATGCACGCATCTACGGAGTGGTGGTTGATGCAGTTGATCTGCTCTCCGAACCGCAGGTACGCTACGGCCATATCGTCGGTTACCTTCCGCAAAACACCCGGCAAAGCGGTAAAAGGACCCGGGTTGCGTTCGAGGTTTTTCAGGATTCCGATCGCGTCGTCGGGCCTCCCGAGTTGCAGCAGGACGCTCGCTTTGAAGTGCTTGACCCTGAACCGTTGCGCTACTTCGCTTTCCGGAACAGCTTTCAGCAGGGAATCGAGGTAGAGCAGTTGGGCCTCCGGGCAGAAGTTGTTCTGGTAGTTAAAAGCCTTTTGCTTCGACTCCTGCAACAAGCTCAGCATTTTGTCCTCCGACGTCGGCTTAGTGCACAGGCTGATCGCCAGCGCGCCCGTAAGCACGACGGTAAAAAGTATAAGTTTTTGCCTCATTTTCTAAGTTTTACCCTGATTTTTGAACAAAACAGCATATACACGCAACATTCCCTTGCTACATTGAAAACGGCAGCAGGGAGAAGCGTGCAGTACGATCCTATTTCAAAAAATCACCTCGGAGGCGGCGAGGCAACGTGCAGGAATAATGCGGGGAAAGTCAGAATAACACCTTTGAAACTGGTCTGATCCGCGATCCAGTCGATGACGAAAAACCAGTGTTTTCTACTAAATGTGAGGTAATCCTTTAAAAAATTTTTGAGGAGCTGAGGCGTTTTGCCCTTGCTGTCCGTGACGCCGCCTTTCACGTGCTTGTCTACATGCGAAACGAGGTCGAGATAGCGGTCCTTCGCAGAAATATCGAGTTTGCATTTGACATACAGCGTATCGTTACGGAGCTGTTGTTCAACGATCTGATAAAAATCATCCCCTTTCCGCAGCCGTCCCTCGGCCTGTTCGGCCACCTGCCAGTCGGTCTGGTAAGGGATCATGATCGGTATTTTCAAGATCAGCATATCCTCCGCCGGCACGGGTTCAGGCGAAAAGTCCGCATTTTCTCCCTCAGCGAAATACTCTCCGATCCAATACACAAGCGGGAAGCCCATGATATTGTAAAGGAGTAATCCGCACATGACGATGGAGAAAACCTTTTTCAACCGGTTGTTTTTGTTCAAATGTAGCTTTTTTCGGAAATATTTTCGTCATATATATTCTACTAATAATGAAAGTCCGAAAGGCTTTGTCTTTGGAAAAACCCCCTACCCATACAAATCACTAATCCGCCTCCGGAAATCTTCCGGTGCGTACCCCGTCTGCTTCCCGAAAAAACGGGTGAAATAGGCTGGTTCCGAGAAGCCCAGCTCGTAGCTGATTTCCTTAATGGGCTTGCGCACGTAGCCGATTTCACGCTTCGCTTCCAGGACGAGGCGTTCGTTGATCATCTGGCTGATGGTTTTTCCAAAAGATTCCCGGGTGAGTTCGTTGAGGCGCTTAGCACTCAGGGATAGTTCGTTAGCATAAAAATCCGATTTGCGCTGCCGTCGGTAGTTGTTTTCGATCAGTTCGAGGAGGATTTGCAGCCGTGGGTCGCCGGGGGCGGATTCGGCCGTTTCTTTTTGGAGTTCAATGCAATGCAAAAACCAGCTCCGAAGATAGGATTCCAGGATCGCGGGCCGCTTTTCGGACTCGTATTCGAGACGGATGAGATCCGTGAGCGTGTTGAGGATCGCCAGCTTGCAGTCGGGAATGTTGACGGAGAAGTTGGTGGAGAACCGGAATAGTTTGAAGATGTCGTTTCCGATAAGTCTTTCAAAGAAATCCCTTGAAATAGCCATCAAAAAACCGCTTTTGTCGCGTTGGTCCATGCTGTGCACCTGGTCGGGCAGCAGCAGAAAAACCTGGTTGGGAGAGATTGTGTGTTTGTTGAAGTCAATGTAATGCGCCTCTCCGGGAGGTACTTCGGTGAACCAGAGCACTTCGTAAAAGTCGTGGCGGTGGATACCGTTGAAGAAGTGTTCGTCGCCGCCTTCGATGGTAGCCATCGCAAAAAATTCGTCGCCCAGGTCGTGCAGTGGAAACTCTGTACGCTGCTGCTCGTGGTGCTGCTCCTCTTTTGCCCTGCTGCCTGTATAATCCATATCACTTTCCCGCTTCTTGATGCGCATTGGTGGCCGCAAATATCGCTAACCCGCGGCCGGTTACAAAAAAACAAATCCCCGCCGGCGACCCGGCGGGGTTTGTAGTACTTCTAAAACCCAAACTATTTGACCCTGACAATGGCGGTAATAGCACCGCCTTCGACTTTAAGGCCTTGCTTGGCAACCGCAGTGGCAATATCCACCGTGTACACCCAGCTGCCTGCTTCGGTATTGATACCTACGTAGACGCTCTTTTTGTCTTCGCTGACAGTATTGTTATTGTAGGAAGCCGACGAAGAAGCGATCGCATCCGGAGCGCCGGTTACCCATACAAATGTCTGATTGTAAGCATCCGCGATCGCGAGCTTTTTCGCTCCCGACGCTTTGCCCATGTCCCCGTACATATAAAGCAGGAACTTGCCGCTGCCCAGGTAAGTCTGGTTGGCAATTTTATAACCGCCCGATTTTTCCTGTACATTAAAGAAATAGCTCTGGTCAAACTCGGTAGTCCCTTTTTTGATACGGACAAATGCAGATGGCTTTGTGGAAGTTGCCGTGCCGCTGTTGGTCGCCGCCGCTGGTGAGAAGCCGTAAACATCCCCGTTCTCATCCACCGCCAGACCATTGTTAAAATAGGCACCGATGTAGCTGGTACGGTTATCCTTGATCACTTTTTCGAGCGTCATGGAAGGGTAAGCAAACACGGCGATCCAGCTGCTGTCGGGGTTTGCCGTCCCGAACACGTCCGGCGCAGCGCCTTTGATACTCATATAGGGAGCAAAAACCTTGTCGCCCACCTGGGTAGCCCACGTGAAGTGCGCGCGCTCGCCGTTGCCTGCGAGTTTTACGATGTTGACCTGTCCTTCGCCGACGATTTTCGACTGATCGGCATTGATACGGAACCATGAGGCGCTTTCATTGCCGCTTCTGGGCACTTTGAT